>NZ_JBFUBW010000035.1:0-77459 GCF_056405555.1 Variovorax sp. P1_G12
GCGCCGATCCCGGGGCTGCCGCGCGCCGAGGCCCTGCTGCTGGCGGCCCGCGTGCGGCTGCGCCCGATCCTCATGACCACGCTGGCGATGATCTTCGGCATGGTGCCGCTGGCCTTCGCCGTGAGCGAAGGCTCCGAGCAGCGCGCGCCGATGGGCCAGGCCGTGATCGGCGGCGTCATCACCTCGTCGCTGCTGACGCTGGTGGTGGTGCCGGTCGTCTATTGCTACATGGACGACCTGGCCAACTGGGCTCGTCGCCGCTGGGCCGGCAAGCCGAAGGCGGTGGCCGAAGAAGCCGCCGGTCCGGCGCCTAAAATCGAAAGTTTGTCCTGAGTCCCCCGAGGAGAGACCCCATGAACCCCACCCCGACACTGGAGCGCCTGCGCTTCAACATGATCGAACAGCAGATCCGACCCTGGGACGTGCTCGATCTCGACATCCTCGACCTGCTGGCCCAGATCCGGCGCGAGGACTACGTGCCCGAGGCGCACCGCGCCCTGGCCTTCTTCGACATGGAGATCCCGCTCGAAGGCGCAAGCACGGCCAGGGAACCCGGCCAGCGCATGCTCTCGCCCAAGGTCGAGGCGCGCATGCTGCAGGACCTGCACATCCAGAAGCATGAAACCGTGCTCGAGATCGGCACCGGCTCCGGCTTCATGGCCGCCCTGCTGGCCCACCGCGCGGCCCAGGTGCTGACGCTGGAGATCGATCCCGGCCTGGCCGCCGGCGCCGCCCAGAAGCTGCGTCGCAATGGCGTGATGAACGTCGAGGTGCGCAACGCCGACGGCGCCACGCCGCTGGCCAGCGGCCCGACCTTCGACGTCATCGTGCTGAGCGGATCGGTGGCCCGCATTCCGCAAGGCCTGCTGGGCTCGCTGAACATGGGCGGCCGGCTGGCGGCCGTGGTCGGCGACGAACCCATGATGCGCGCCCATTTCGTGACCCGCACCGGCGAAGGCAAGTGGGACGTGCTTCAGCCGTGGGACACGGTCGCGCCGCGCCTGCTGAACTTCCCCGCGCCCTCGCGCTTCAACTTCTGAACCCCAACTCCTGTCTTTCATGATCGATCAAATCCGCCCGGCCGAGCTTGCCGACTGGTTCGCCAGGAACCCGAACGCGAGGCCGGTGGTGCTCGACGTGCGCGAGCCGTGGGAGCTCAAGACCGCGAGCGTGGTGCCACAGGGCTTCACGCTGGCGACGATCCCGATGAACGAGATCCCGGCGCGCGTCAGCGAACTCGACCCGGGCCAGCGCATCGCCTGCCTGTGCCACCACGGCGGGCGCAGCCAGCGCGTGGCCGCCTTCCTGGCGCAGAACGGTTTCGACGAGGTGGCGAACATCGCCGGCGGCATCGATGCCTGGTCTGCCCAGCAGGACCCGGCCATCCCCCGGTACTAGATGAAACACCCCCGAAGCGCCTGCGGCGCCTCCCCCTCAAGGGGGCGATACCAGCGGCCCGGCAAAGCCGGTTCCGCGGTATCTCTGGAATTGGGCTGCGCCGGTTTGATGCGTTGCGGGCAGCGCTGAGTTCTCGCCACCGAGTCATCAATTTTGAATCCCCAAGGACGCTTCATGCCCGTGCCCAGGCCACTTCCTCTTTCGGCAGCGCTCGCGACGGTGTTCGCAGCGGCTTTCGCGCTGCCGGCCCATGGCCAGAGCCTGATCGAACTCTACGACGCGGCACGCGGCTATGACGCCACCTACCAGGGGGCACGGGCGCAGTACGACGCCAACCTGGCACGGGCCGCGCAGGCCAAGGCCGGCATCCTGCCGGCGGTGGGGCTGTCGGGCAACGCCACGGCCACTCATCAGGAACTCTCGACCGACAACGCCTTTCTCAACCGCGGCATCCCGACGCAGGCCGCCGGCATCAACGCCACGCAGCCGCTCTACCGGCCCGCCAACTGGGCCGCCTACGAGCAGAGCAAGCGCCAGGTCACGATCGCCGAGGACGTCCTCAGGATCGCCGAGCAGGACCTCGTGGTCCGCGTGAGCCAGGCCTATTTCGATGTCCTGTCGAGCCAGGACAGCCTGGCCCTGGTGCGGGCGCAGAAGATCGGCGTGGCCGAGCAGCTCGCCTCGGCCAAGCGCAACTTCGAGGTCGGCACTTCGACCATCACCGACACGCGCGAGGCCCAGGCCCGCTACGACCTGGTCCTGGCCCAGGAGATCGCGGCCGAGAACGACCTGCAGGTCAAGAAGATCGTGCTCGACCAGTTGGTCGGCCGCCCCGGCACCCAGCCGATCCCGCTGGCCGCACCGGTGGCGCTGCCGACGGTGCTGCCGGCCGACATCAATGCCTGGGTCACCCAGGCCGAAGACGCGCATCCGGCCATCGACCAGGCACGGCTGGGCCTCGAAGTGGCGAAGCTCGAGGTCGACAAGGCCCAGGCCGGCCACAAGCCCACGCTCGATGCGCAGCTGGGCTACAACGTCACGAACAACCCGAACGGCACCACCACCAGCACGACCACCGGCAAGGTACGCGTGAACGCCGCGAGCATCGCGGTGGTGTTCAACATGCCGCTGTTCGCGGGCTTTGCAACCGAGAACCGCGTCAAGGAAACGCTGGCGCTCGAAGAGAACTCGCGCCAGACGCTGGAGTCGACGCGCCGCAGCGTCTCGCAGGCCACGCGCTCGGCCTACCTGGGGCTGATCTCGGGTGCGGGCCAGGTGAAGGCGCTGGAAGCTGCAGAGGCCTCCAGCCAGAGCGCACTCGACGCCAACCGGCTCGGCTACCAGGTGGGCGTGCGCATCAACATCGACGTGCTCAACTCCCAGGCCCAGCTGTTCCAGACCAAGCGCGACCTCGCGGTGGCGCGCTACAACGTGCTGGTGGGCAACCTCAAGCTGCGCCAGGCCAACGGCACGCTGAGCGCCGACGACTTGAACGCGATCAACGACACGCTCGCGATCGGCGGCCGCGCCAGCGTCCAGAGCGAGGCCTCGCCGACCCAGCCGTCGGCCGCCACGCGCAGCCCGGTGCCGGTGCCGCCCTCCTCGCTGCCGACGCCGGTGCCGTCGGCCATTCCCGTGATTCCGCCCGTGATCACGCCGCCCTTCAATCCCCAGCCGCCGACGATGCCGGTGCCGCCTCCGCCGCCCCAGATCGTCCTGCCTCCGCAGCCTGCGCGCTAGGCCGGCGCCGGGCCGCCCCAAGGCGGCCTGCGGCCCCCTCGGGGGGCAGCGACCACACGAAGTGAGGGAGCGTGGGGGCCCAGTCAGGCCGGCGCCGGGCCGCCCGCGCGGCGAAGTCCGCGCTTCGCGCTGACTGGCGGCCTGCTGACCCCCTCGGGGGGCAGCGACCCACGCGCAGCGGGGGAGCGTGGGGGCTCTCAAGCCTCCATCATGTCGCGGACCAGGCTCGTGAACGCAAGCGCCGCCGGCGACAGCGTGCGGTTGGCGAGCATCACGATGCTGTAGTGCGTCTGCATGCGGGTCAGCCGCTTGATCGGCAGCCGCAGCAGCGATTCGGTGCCGTGGTTGAGGCCCGCCGTGTCGGGCGCGAGGATCACCGCGCTGGCGGTCAGAGCCAGGTGCCTGAGCGTCCCCAGGTCGTCGCAGACGATGTTGAACACGGGGCGATCGATCCGCTTCACCTGCTTGTCGAAATGGGCGTTCACGCCCAACGGCAGGTTGGGACTGGCCACCGGATAGTCCATCGCCTGGTCGAGCGTCACCTCCCCGAGCGCCAGCAGCGGGTGCTTCGGCCGCACGAAGAAGGACACCGACACGTTGGGCAGCCGCTTCATCTGCAGCCCCGGCTGCTTCTTCAGGTCGCGCGTATCGGCGACGAACAGGTCGAGCTGGCGCCGGTGCAGCCGATCGCACAGTGAATTGGGATCGGCCACCTCGATGCGCACCACGAGCTGCGGATAGCGCTGCGTCATCAGCGACAGGGCCGGCCGGCCCAGCATGCCGGCGGCGAAGGGGCCGAGCCCCACCTGCAGGCTGCCGGTCGACAGGCCCTGCAGCAGCAGGACGTCGCGCCGCACCTGCGCGGCATCGGCCATGAGCTCCCTGGCGCGTGCCAGCACCAGCTCGCCCGCGGCGGTGAAGCGCACCTGGCCGTAGGCACGGTCGACCAACCGCGCCTGCAGGTCTTCCTCGAGCTTGTCGATGCTGCGCGACAGCGCCGGCTGCGACAGGTGCACCGCCTCGGCGGCGCGGCCGAAGCTGCCCTGCTCGGCGAGCGCGATCAGGTGCTGAAGCTGGCGCAGCTGCATTTTGCGCTCCAGTACAAATTGAAAGCCCTATTTTGCATTGGCTATCAGATTCTCCATTGCCCAGAATAGGCGCCATTCAAGCAATGAAGGAGACGCGATGAAGACGGCAATCAAGTGGCGGCTGGCCGGCCTCCTGCTGGCGGGCCTCGGCTGGCAGGCGCAGGCCCAGTCGCCGGACTATCCGCGCAAGGCCGTGACGATGGTCGTGCCCTATGCGGCCGGCGGCGGCACGGACGTGGTCGCGCGCTCGCTGGCCGAGCAGATGACGCGGCAGCTCGGCCAGCCGGTGATCATCGACAACAAGCCCGGCGCCGGCGGCATCCTCGGCACCACGGCGGTGGCCAAGGCGGCGCCGGACGGCTACACGGTGCTGGTCGGGCTCACGCAGTCGCTCCTGACCAACCAGTTCCTCTACGAGAAGCTGCCCTACGACCCGCACAAGGAACTGGCCCTGGTGACGCAGATCGCCACCGCGCCGCTGATGCTGCTGGTGCCGGCGGCGTCGCGGATCCAGAACGTCGCCGACCTGCAGCGCGAGATGCGCGGCTCGGCCGCCGGCGGCAACTGCGGCTCGTGGGGTGCGGGCTCGTACCCGCACCTGGCCTGCGCGCACATGGCGCAGTCCTGGAAGGCCGGCATCACGCACATCGCCTACAAGGGCGAGGCGCCGATGCTGCAGGACCTGGTCGGCGGCCAGCTCAGCTTCACCTTCGCGAGCATCGTCTCGGCCAAGCCCTACCTCGACGGCGGCAAGCTGCGCGCGCTCGCGATCACCGGCGAGCAGCGCATGCTCCAGATGCCGAACCTGCCGACCTTCGCCGAGGCGGGCTTCGCCGATGCCGAGTACCGGATGTCGGGCTGGCTCGCGCTGGCCGTGCCGCAGGGCACGCCGAAGCCGGTGGTCGCGCGGCTGCAGCAGGCCGCGCAGCAGGCGCTGGCCTCGCCCGAGCTGGTCAAGCGCTTCGAGATGCTGGGCATGGCGCCGATGGGCAGCACGCCGGAGCAGTTCCACCAGAGCTACGACGCCGCCTGGCCGGTGTGGGAGCGGCTTGTCAAAGTCTCGGGCGCCAGATTGGACTGACCCTCAGGTTGGCTCACTTCGTGTAGCCGCCCACCCCCTTCCAGGGGGCAATACCAGCGGCCCGGCAAAGCCGGTTCCGCGGTATTCCCCGCATTGCGGAGCCCTTCACTTGGACCTTGAGACAACGATGCAGACGACCAACGCTTTCCTCGACGACGTCGAGCTCGAAGACCCCACCACCCGCGGCTTCGTCGCGACCTGGCCGAACGCCGAGATCCGCGACGCCGCCGGGCGCGTCGTCTGGACCCTGGCCGGCTACGAGTTCCTCGAAGCCGAAGAACCGGCGCCGACGGTACACCCCGGTCTCTGGCAGCAGGCCCGCCGCAACATGACGCACGGCCTGTTCGAAGTGTGCGAGCGCATCTACCAGGTGCGCGGCTTCGACCTCGCCAACATGACGATCGTCGAGGGCGAGCGCGGCGTCATCCTCATCGACCCGCTGACCTGCGCCGAGACCGCGGCGGCGGCGCTCAGGCTGTACCGCGAGCAGCGCGGCGACCGGCCCGTCACGGCCGTGATCTACAGCCACAGCCATGTCGACCATTTCGGAGGCGTGCGCGGCGTCATCGACGAGCAGGAGGCGATTCGCCTGGGCGTGCCGATCATCGCGCCGGCCGGCTTCCTCTGGCACACCGTGGCCGAGAACATGATCGCCGGCAATGCGATGTCGCGGCGCTCGCAGTTCCAGTTCGGCCACACGCTGCAGCGTGGCGTCTGCGGCCAGGTCGACTGCGGCCTCGGCAAGAGCCTGCCGCACGGCACCGTGACCCTGATCCCGCCCACCCGCACGATCGAGAAGGAGCGCGAACGCCACGTGGTCGACGGCGTCGAGATCGTCTTCGCGCTGGCCCCCGAGAGCGAGGCGCCATCGGAGATGTTCTTCTTCTTTCCGCAGCTGCGGGCGCTGAACCTCGCCGAGCTGGGCCAGCACACCATGCACAACCTGTGTCCGCTGCGCGGCGCCCAGGTGCGCGATGCGCGCCTGTGGTCGCGCTACCTCGACGAGGCGCTGCACGAGTTCGCGCCGCATTCGGACGTGGTCTTCGCGCAGCACAACTGGCCCACCTGGGGCAACGACACGCTGACGCGCTTCATCGCCCAGCAACGCGACCTCTACAAATACGTGCACGACCAGACCGTGCGGCTCATGAACAAGGGGCAGACCGCGATCGAGATCGCGGAAGCGCTGCGGCTGCCGCCCGAGCTGGTCGACGTCGAGCATGCGCAGGGCTACTACGGCACGCTGGTGCACAACGTCAAGGCCGTGGTGCAGCACTACCTGGGCTGGTACGACGGCAACCCGTCGCGGCTGCATGCGCTGCCGCCGGTCGAGGCCGGCACGCGCTACGTGGCCTACATGGGCGGTGCTGCCGCGCTGCTCGAACGCGCGCAGGCCGACTTCCAGCGCGGCGAGCACCGCTGGGTCGCCGAGGTCACGAGCCATCTGGTGTTCGCCGAGCCCGGCAACCAGGCCGCGCGCGCGCTCTGTGCGGCGTCGCTCGAGGCGCTGGGCTTCGCCAGCGAATCGGCGACCTGGCGCAACGCCTACCTGCTGGCGGCGCGCGAGCTGCGCCTGGGCGTGCCGGCGGCGAAGCGCCGCAGCCTGAGCTACGACCTGCTGAAGGCGGTGCCGATGGAGATGTTCCTCGACTGCCTGGCGATCCGGCTGGTCGCCGAACGCGCGAGCGGCCACCACCTGGGCCTCGCCTGGCACATCGTCGACGCCGGCGAGTCCTGGATGCTGACGCTGGCCAACGCCGCCCTGACCTACCGGCGCTGCGAGCCCGGCGCCGCCGCCGACGCCTCCATCGCGGTGAGCCGCGACCGGCTCGCCGGCCTGCTCGCCGATGAGTCCGGCATCGCGGCCGCGATCGCGAGCGGCATCGAGGCCGGCCAGATCGCGGTGGAGGGCGAGGCGTCGCGGGTCTACGCGCTGCTCGGCATGCTCGACGAGTTCGAACCGATGTTCAACGTCGTCGAACCCTGAGACCGCGGGCGGCAGGCCGCTACTTGGCCAGCTCGCTCAGGTTCACCGGCTTGATCTTGCCGCCTTCGACGGTGGCGACCAGCGGGTCGACGATGGTGCCGCCGACGGCATCGACGCCCTTGAACTCGCCGGCGTTGGTTTCCTTCGCCATCTTGGTGAGCGCCTCGCCGATCTTGGCGCGGATCGCGGCCGCATCGGTGGTGGTGCCGGCGAGCTTCATGGCGCTGGCCAGCGCGTGCGTCAGCGTGTAGTTGTAGGAAGACTCGGTGGTCGGGTCCTTGTCGGCGCCATAGGCCTTGCGGTAGGCCGCGGCGAATGTCTTCGGGCCGACCCGTTCGTCATACGAGACCGGCAATACGCCGATCGAACCCTCGAGCGGCGCCAGGCCACCGGTGACCTTCGCCATCTCGTCCAGCTTGGCCTGGTCCATGATCAGGAAGCCGCCCTTGAAGCCCAGTTCGCGCGCCTGCTTGACCACCAGCGCGGTCGGCTCCGACGGGCCGCCGACGAACAGCACGTCGGGCTTCTCGGCCAGCACGCGGCTCACGCCGCTGTAGAAGTCGGCCGAGCGGTTGTAGGACATCGGGTTGTTGGAGGCGATCGTGCCGCCGGCCTTTTCCCAGGCCGGGCCGAAGAGCTGGGTCCAGTTCTTGGCGTACTCGTGGTCGCCCGGCAGCATGCCGACCTTCTTGCCGAACTTCTTCATCTCGTAGCTCGTGAAGGGCTCGATGTAGGAGTTGAAGGTCGGCGGGATGCGGATCGTGAGCTTGTTGCCGGTCTCGGTGATCTTCGGCGTGCTCGAGTACGCCATCACGATGAACTTCTCCTGCTCGTTGAAGGCCTGCATCGCGTAGATGCCGCCCGAGTGCGGCACGAACACCGCCGGGCTCTGGTACTGCTGCACCAGGCGCCGGGCGTTGATCGCGGCCTCGGCCGGCGCGTACTTGTCGTCCAGCGCCACCAGCTCGAGCTTGACCTTCTTGCCGGCGACCTCGAGGCCCGCGGCGTTGATCTCCTTGATGGCCATCTCCATGCCGTTGACCACGTTCTTGCCGTACAGCGCGGCGCCGCCGCTCAAGGGGCCGGTGAAGCCGATCTTGACGGTGTCCTGCGCGAATGCGGCGCCGGCGCCGAAGGCAGCCGCGAGCGCGGCGACGAGGGGCAAGGCGTTTCTTTTCATACGGGTGTCTCCAGGTGGTTGAACGATGCAATGAAGGGATGGGTTCTGATCGGTTGAGGACAGAGCAAGGTCTCAGGCTCCGATATAAGCGGCGCGCACCGCCTCGTTGTGCAGCAGCGAGTCGCGGTCGCCTTCGAGCGCGATGTGGCCGCGCTCGATCACGTAGGCGCGGTGCGCGATGGCCAGCGCCGAGTACGCGTTCTGCTCGGCCAGCAGCACCGTGGTGCCGGCCTGGTTGATGCGCTGGATGACCTCGAACACCTGCTTGACGATCAGCGGCGCGAGGCCCAGCGAGGGCTCGTCGAGCAGCAGCAGCTTCGGCCGGCCGAGCAAGGCGCGGCCGATCGCCACCATCTGCTGCTGGCCGCCCGAGAGCGAGCCGGCCGGATGGTCCTGCTTCTGCGCGAGGACCGGGAAGAGCTCGAACACCTCGTCGAGCGAGCGCTGGATGCCGGCCGTGTCGCGCCGGTGCACGTAGGCGCCGAGCACGAGGTTCTTCTTCACCGACATCATCGGGAACAGCTTGCGGCCCTCGGGACAATGCACCAGCCCCGAGGCGACGATCTGCGCCGGCCGCTGGCCGACCAGCTCGCGCTCGCCGAAGCGGATGCTGCCGGCGCTCGGCTTGTGGATGCCGCTGGCGGCCATGAAGATCGAGGTCTTGCCGGCGCCGTTGGCGCCCAGCAGCACCACCAGCTCGCCCGGTGCCGCGTGCAGCGTCACGCCGGAGAGCGCGCGGAAGCTGCCGTAGTGCAGGTCGACGCCGTCAAACCGCAACATGGTCGGCTCCCAGGTAGGCTTCGATCACCTGCGGGTCGCGCCGGATCTGCTCCGGCGTGCCTTCGGCGATCTTGGCGCCGTTGTTGAGCACGACGATCTTGTCGGCCAGTCGCATGATCATGTCCATCTTGTGCTCGATCAGGCAGACCGTCTTGCCGTGGTCCACCAGCTTGCGGATCAGGACCGCGAGGCCCACGGTCTCCTCGGGGTTCACGCCGCCGGCCGGCTCGTCGAGCAGCAGCAACTCCGGGTCGGTGGCCAGCGCCAGCGCGAAGGCGACGCGCTTGCGCTCCTCCTGCGTGATGTCGGCCGCGATGCGGTGGGCGACATGCGACAGGCCGACGAAATCGAGCGCCTCCTGCGCCCTGTCGCGGCACAGGCGCTCTTCCTGCTGCAGCCGGCGCGTGTTGGCGAGCACGTCCCACAGGCCCGACTTCGTGCGCAGGCGGTGGCCGACGATCAGGTTGTCGAGCACGGTGGCGTGGTCGAACAGGTGGGTGGTCTGGAAGGTGCGCGCGATGCCCAGCCGCGCCACGTGATCGGGCCGCATGCCGGTCACGTCCTGGCCGTTGAAGCGGATGCGCCCCGAGCTCGGCTTGTGCGTGCCCGCCACCAGGTTGAAGAAGGTGGTCTTGCCGGCGCCGTTGGGTCCGATGATGGCGCTCACCTGGCCCCGTTCGAAGCGGGTCGACACGTTGTCGACCGCGGTGAGCCCGAAGAACTGCTTGGTCAGCGATTCGATTTCAAGCATGGGTCTGCGCCTCCTGGGCGACCGCGCCCGTGCGGTCCGCCTGGGCCGCCTTCGCCGCATCCGCGCGCTGGGCCCGGCGCTTGAGCCAGGTGCCGACGATGCCGTCCGGCAGGAAGATGATCAGGGCGATCAGCACCGGGCCGAACACCACCATGCGGTAGTCCTGCAGGAACTGAAGGCTCTGCGTGAGCCAGGTGACCAGGAAGGTGCCGAGCAGCGGCCCGAGCAGCGTGCCGATGCCGCCGACCAGCACGAACATGACGAGGTCGAAGGTCACGGCTTCGCTCGCCAGGTCGGGGCCGAGGAAGCGCACCTGGCCCGCGTACAGCGCGCCGGCGAAGCCGGCATAGACCACCGACAGCACGAAGGACAGCGTCTTGGTGCGCATCAGGTCGATGCCCAGCGCCTCGGCCAGGTCGTCGCTGTTGCGCACCGCCATGAAGCTGCGGCCCAGCAGCGAGCGCACGATGCGCGCCATGATCCAGAGCCCGAGCGCCAGGAAGGCCAGCACCAGGTAGTACTGCGACAGCGGCGTGCCGAACTGCAGCGGCCCGATGCCGGTCGGCGCCGGGATGCCCATGATGCCGACCGGCCCGTGGGTCAGGCTCTCCCACTTCTCGATCAGCAGGAACATGATGTAGCTCACGCACAGCGTGAAGATCGAGAAGTAATGGCCCTTGAGCCGCAGCGACAGCAGGCCGATGAAGAAGCCCAGCACCGCGGTCACCAGGCCGGCCGCCATGAAGGCGATCCAGAACGGCACCTGGTGGTCGACCGTCAGGATGCCCACCGTGTAGGCGCCGACCGCCATGAAGGCGCCGTGCGCCAGATTGAACTGCCCGGTGTAGCCGGTGATGAGGTTCAGCCCCAGCGCGGCGATTGCCATGATGAAGGCCTGCGTCGCCACCGAGATCAGGTAGTTGTTCTGCGCGAACAGCGGGAACACGAGCGCCGCCGCGGCCAGCAGGGCCCAGCCGGTCTTTCCTTGGAGCCAGTTCATCAGCGCGCTCCTTTCGCGGTGAACAGGCCCTGCGGGCGGAACGACAGGATCACCACCAGCAGCACGAAGGCGATGATGTCCTTGTAGTCGGTCGAGAAGTAGAAGCCGCCGAAGCTCTCGGCCATGCCGATGATCAACCCGCCGACGATGGCCCCCGGGAAGCTGCCCATGCCGCCCAGGATGATGATCACGAAGGCCTTGGTGATCACCAGGTTGCCCATCGCCGGGTACACCAGGTTGATCGGCGCATAGAGCACCGCGGCGACCGCGGCCAGCGCACCCGAGATCGCGAACACCAGCAGCGTCACGCGCGTGGCGTCGATGCCGACGAGCGCGGCGCCGTCGCGGTTCTGCGCCATCGCGATGATGGTCGAGCCGATCACCGTGTGGTTCAGGAACAGGTGCAGCAGCACCATGAGGCCGAAGGCGCCGGCGATGATCAGCAGCCGCTGCAGGGGCGCCGTGAGGCCGAAGACCTCGACGACCTGCCCGTAGGGCGTGGGCATGCGGTGGAAGTCGGCCCCGAACAGGGCCTGCGCACCGGCCTCGAGGAACAGCAGCACGCCGATGGCCGCGATCATGTCGTGCAGTTCCGGCGCGTTGCGCAGCGGGTGGAACACCAGCCGCTGCGTCAGCATCGAGATCGCCGCCACGATGGCCGCCGCGCCGGCCATCGCCAGCCAGTAGTTGAGGCCCAGCTTGGCCATCAGGTAGTAGCCTGCGAAGGCGCCCGACATGTAGAACGCGCCATGGGCGAAGTTCGGCACGTGCAGGATGCCGTAGACCAGCGTCAGGCCCAGCGCCACCAGGCTGTAGACGCCCCCGACGGTGAGGCCGTTCAGGAGTTGCTGAAAGAACATTTCCACATGATTCCTCGGTGTGACCCAGGCGATGCAGCCGCGGCGGCATCGAACGCGCCGGGCCATTGTGGAAGGGAGTCCGATGACGCCGACTAAGGTTTCTCCGGGGTCCGCGTCGCCTTGGAGACTCGCGCTCCTACCCGGCGGTAGGGTGCAGAATGCGGCGCCAGGAGGCTTCCATGACACGCACCATTGCCGACAAACGCACCGACTTTCGCGCCCTCCACGCCAAGGGCTTCTTCGTGCTGCCCAATCCCTGGGACGTGGGCAGCGCGCGCTATCTCGAAGGCCTGGGATTCAAGGCGCTGGCGACCACCAGTTCGGGTTGTGCCTGGTCGCAGGGCCGGCCCGACGGCGCCCTCTCGCGCGACGCGGTGCTGGCCCATCTGCGGGACATCGTGGCGGCGACCGACCTGCCCGTGAACGCCGACTTCGAGAGCGGTTTCGGCGCCGATCCGCAAGGCGTTGCAGAGAGCGTCCGGATGGCGGCGGCCACCGGCGTGGCGGGGCTGTCGATCGAGGACTCGACCGGCGACCCCGCCCATCCGCTGCATGACATCGACGTCGCGGTCGCGCGCATGCGCGCCGCGCGCGCGGCCATCGACGAGGCCGGCGGCGATGTCCTGCTGGTGGGGCGGGCGGAGAACTTCTTCGCCGGACGCCCCGACCTGGACGACGCCATCGCCCGCCTGAAGGCCTATGCGGAAGCCGGCGCCGATTGCCTCTACGCGCCGGGCATTCGCACGCGCGAACAGATCGCCGCCGTGGTGGCCGCGGTGGCGCCGAAGCCGGTCAACCTGCTGGTCGGAGCGGCCAGCGACTTCACGCTGCAGGACATCGAGGCGCTCGGCGTGCGCAGGGTCAGCGTCGGCGGCGCCATGGCGCGCTCGGCCTGGGGCGGGTTCATTCGGGCCGCGCGCGGCATCGCCGAGCAGGGGCGCTTCGACGGCTTCGCCGACGCCGCATCCGGCAACGAACTCAACGCGTTCTTCAAGACCGCGGACCGGCAGCCTTGAGGCGAAGGGCCTGCCGCGCCCTTCAGCATTCAGGCGGGATGCCGATAAGGTTCTCATGAACACCTACCCGACCTCCAGCCAGGCGACCGGCGTCGCCCGCACGCTGAGCAAGCGCTTTCCCGGCACCATCGTGGTCTACCAGACCTCCGAGCGGGAGTTCGTGACGGCCCGTTCCAACGACCGGGTCAGCGGCCTGGTCCAGGGCCTCTACCGCGACGGCTACCTGCTGCCGCCGCCCCATCGGCCGGAATCGCTCAGGCGCTGATTTCCACCCGATTGCGGTGTGCCTTGCGCGATCCAAGAGACGCGGCTGAAACTCGAAAGGGGCGTTCGGGGTTCGGCGCGCGTGCCGAGGCCACCGACGGACGCGCCACTGGAGTCGTTCGCGCTTTCTGATTCACCGCCCCTTGACACCCGATACGGGTGAAAGGTGGTCAAATGACGACGCTCCCGCGGAGGCGAATTCGATATGGATGCCTTGTCCGAGGTCTTGAAGATCCTGCAGTTCAACAGCGCGATCTTCTTCAACGCCAGATTCACCGCACCCTGGTGTTTTGCTTCGCCGGAAGCGGACGCGGTGGCCAAGCAGATCAATGCGGGATCCGAGCGCCTGCTGTTCTACCATTTCTTCGTGGACGGTTCGTGCACCGTGAAGCTCGACGGCATGCCGCCGCTGGACCTGCAAGCCGGCGACATCATCCTGTTTCCGCATGGCGATGCCCACACGATGGCCTCGTCAGGGCGGGCCGGGCCCGGGCCGCTGCTCGACGTGCGTGCGCTGTTGCGCGAGCGGCCCGACGAACTGCAGCTGGGCGGCGGCGGCGAGCCGACCCGCTTCATCTGCGGCTATCTGTCATGCGATCCGATCCTTTGCCGACCGGTCCTGGCGGCGCTGCCCAGGGTGTTGACGGTCAGGCTCAGGAACGACGAAAAGACCGACTGGGTGGAGCGTTCCTTTGTCTACGCGGTGGCGGAGGCCGCTTCCACGCAACCCGGTGGCGAAGGCGTGCTGGCCAAATTGTCCGAGGTGCTGGTGGTCGAGACATTGCGCCGATACATTTCCCAGATGCCCGAGGGCCAGACCGGTTGGCTCGCGGGCTTGCGCGATCGCACCGTCGGCAAGTGCCTCGCCCTCATGCACGAGAAGCCGGCGAGTCAGTGGACGCTCGAGAGCCTTGCACGCGAGGCCGGAACATCACGGTCGGTTCTCGCCGAGAAATTCACTCACTTCGTCGGACAACCCCCCATCCAATATCTCGGCAAGTGGCGCATGGCGCTCGCGTCGAACCTGCTGCGACGCAGCGCCTTGAGCATGATGCACATCGCGCTGGAAGTCGGCTATGAAACCGATACCGCCTTCAGCCGCGCCTTCAGGCGCGAATTCGGCATGTCCCCGGCATCCTGGCGCCGCGAGCACAACCTCAAGGGTCCGTCTGAACTCAACGACCGAAAGCGATCCATGCGATCAGCGCACCGAAGCTGAGGAACTGAACGAAGAACAACGTGAAGCGCACCGACACCACCCGATCCGTCTGGGCCAAGCAGACGTGGACCAGCGACTGGGGGATCCGCGCCGCCAGGATGACCACGCACAGCGCATCCACCGCGGGATCGGCGATGCCGAAGGCGCGCAACGCAAAGACCAGTACCGCGAACACCGGCAGGTTCTCGACGCAGTTCGCATGCGCGCGCATGGCGCGCACGTACCAGTCCTGCCCCTCGACATGATCGGCCCGGAAATCGCCCATTCCCGCCCGACCGCGGAAGACCCGGCTCAACCGGTAGGCGCCCACGGTCGTGAGCAGGAGGATCAGGGTCCAGGCGGCGAAGCCCATCAGCATCAATTCCGGCAGCATCTCGGTCTCCTGTTGTGGACCCTGATGGGCATGGCGACGCCCTACTGGGGAAGCGCCGCGGACGATGGCGTGGGCATCGCGTAGAGCAGCGGCCCGAGCGCATCCGTCACCCTGGCAACCTGCCGGTCATCGAGAACGCTGAAGAGCACCTTCTGGAAGCGCGGCGCCGTCACGCCCGACACGATGTACTGCCAGCGATACGCCTTCAGGATCCCCTCGCCGATGGCGGTTCGTTGCGCATCGGCGTAGTGCTTGCCCGCCATCGACTCGAAGTAGGTCGCATCGGCGCGCGCCTGAGCCTGGAGAATGCCGTCGACCGCCACGACCAGGTCGATCAGGTCGCCGACGGCCGCGTCGCGTTCGGCGGCGTTCAGGCGCGCGTCCTCGCGAAGGAACTCGAGTTCGTCCAGCACGGCGTGCTGCGACTCCTCTTTCCAGTGGGCCAGGAAGACGTCTTTCCACAGTTCGCACAGGTCGTCCCGCGGTTCGATGCTGGCGCGATAGTGAGCCAGCGTGAAGAGCTCGATGTCCAGAGTCAGCGCAAGGACCGACCAGCTGCTCTTGCTCAGCACGGCTGTCGCGACGGCATTGGGATCGGCCGTTGCCACGTATCCCGCCGGCATGTCGGCGGCCATCATCGTTTCCATGCGCCGGAACAACTCCTGGTGCTTCAGTTCCTCGTCGGCCATGCGGACCAGGGCCTCGAGGGCCATTTGGTCGCCGAGCGCGTGCTGCCGGCTGATCTCGAGCACCTTGGCGCCGATGAAGCGCTCCACCAGGCCGAAGATGTAGGCGTAGCTTCGACCCTGCACCTGGCTCAGCAGACGCTGGGCATCGGGCGTCATGAAATCCAGCTCGTTCACCAGCGACAGGCCGGCCGGCAGGAACGTCTTCTCGAAATCGAATCGCCGGCCACGGATGACGTCGTTGTCGATGTCCCAGCGGATGCGTTTGGAATTCGCGATGACCTTCGAGTACTGGTTCGCGGAGGTGACGGTTTCCATGATGGCCTCTTTCAAAGTCGTTGAAGGAGCCTCCATGATCGAAGCGCGACGTGAAGCAAGTCGGGCCACGCGTCCGCAAATCTTGCCCGTTGATCCGGGCGCGCCGGTGCCAAGTCCGCGCCGGACCCATCGCACACCGTCGGCGTGAGCCCGCCCCGATGCCCCACAGTCCCGCGGTGATTCAGCCCTACTCCAGCCGCGGCTCCGCCCGCTCCTCGCCGACCGGCGAGGCGGCCTCCGCGATCGCCAGCAGCGCGGTCGCGGTGCGCTCGGCCGCACCTCGGTTCGCGTTGGCGAAGGCCAGCGCGGCTTGCGCCATCGCCTCGCGGCGCTCGGGGTTCTCGGTCAGCTTGAGCGCCGCCGTCACCGCGTGTTCCATGTCGGCAACGCGCTGCGAGGCGCCGGCCGCGAGCGAGAGTTCGGCGGCTTCGGCGAAATTGAAGGTGGACGGTCCCATGATCACCGGGCAGCCGCAGGCGGCGGCCTCGATCAGGTTCTGCCCGCCCAGCGGCTCGAAGCTGCCGCCCAGCAGCGCGACATCGGCCAGGCCGTAGTAGAGCGCCATCTCGCCCAGCGAATCGCCGAGCCAGATCTCGGCTTCGGTCGGCGCCCCCGCGGCACTGCGGCGCGCGACCGCGAAGCCGTGCGATTCGACCAGCGCCGCGACCTCGTCGAAGCGCTGCGGATGCCGCGGCACGATCATCCACTGCACATCGTGCACGCGCCGCGCGATCGACTGGATCGCCTCCTGTTCGGGCGGCACCGGCGCCAGGGCGCCGAAGCGCTTGAGCACCTCGAGCAATTGCCGCTCCTCGCCGTCGCGCGAGCTCGCGAAGACCACGATCGGCCGCGGCAGCTGCGTGCGCAGCTTGGCCGCCGCGTTGAGCTGCCGCAGATCCGGCGTGGCATCGAACTTGAGGTTGCCGAACACGCCCGAGACCTTGGCACCCAGCGACACCAGGCGATGCGAATCGGCTTCGGTCTGGGCCCACACGGCCGCCAGCGCCGAGTAGGCGGGCCGCGCCAGCCAGGCGAGCCGCTCGGCCCCGGCCAGCGACTTCTCGTTCAGGCGCGCGTTGGCCAGCACCAGCGGAATGCCGCGCTCGGTACAGGCGGCGGTCATCTCGGGCCAGACCTCGGTTTCCATCAGCACGCCGATGCGCGGGCGAAAGCGATCGAGGAAGCGCGCCACCGCACCCGGCGCGTCCCACGGCTGCCAGACCTGCAGGTCGCCGGGCTCCAGCAGCTTGGCGCCCTCCTCGCGGCCGGTCGCCGTGCCGTTGGTGAGCAGGATCGGAATGCCCGGGTATTGCCGGCGCAGCTCGGTGATCAGGATGCCGGCGGCGCGCGCCTCGCCGAGCGAGACCGCATGGATCCAGCACCAGCCGGTGCCGACCGCCGCCTCGTCGTAGTGGCCGAAGCGCTCCTCGACCGCATGGGCATAGCCCGGTTCGGCCACGGCGCGGCGGCGCAGCTTGCGCCGTACCAGCGGCTGGGCCAGGGTGGTGAAGGCGCCGTAGAGGCGCAAGAGCAGGGAACGCACGTTGTCCGTATCGATGTCAGTTCGTCATCAGGTGATCGCATGACCCACGACGCATGAAACCGGCGCAGCCAAAGGCCAGGAACACCGCGGAACCGGCTTTGCCGGGCCGCTGGTGTTGCCCCCTTGAGGGGGCGGCGCCGCAAGGCGCTTCGGGGGTGAGCGTCATCTCAGTGCGCGGCCGCCGCGAGTTTCGCATCGGGCTTGGCGCTGCGCAGCAGCGCCAGCATCTCGCCCTCGATGCGATGCAGCGCGGCCTCGGTCTGGCCTTCGAAGCGCAGCACCAGCACCGGCGTGGTGTTCGATGCGCGAACCAGGCCGAAGCCGTCGGGCCAGTCGACCCGCACGCCGTCGATGGTCGAGACCCGCGCCGGCGGCGCGAACTTCGCGCTCTCGACCAGTTGGGCGACCACGGCGTGGGGCTCGCCCTCGGCGCAGGCGACGTTGAGTTCGGGCGTCGAGAAGCTGGTCGGCAAGGCATTGAGCACATCGCTCGCATTCGGGCTCTTGCTGAGGATCTCGAGCAGGCGGCAGCCGGCATAGGTGCCGTCGTCGAAGCCGAACCAGCGCTCCTTGAAGAAGATGTGGCCGCTCATCTCGCCGCCCAGCGGCGAGTCGATCTCCTTCATCTTGGCCTTGATCAGCGAATGCCCGGTCTTGTAGATCAGCGGCTTGCCGCCCGCGGCCTCGATCGCCGGGCCCAGGCGCTGCGAGCACTTGACGTCGTACACGATGGTGCCGCCCGGCACCCGCGACAGCACGTCCTGCGCGAACAGCATCATCTGGCGGTCGGGATAGATGTTGCTGCCGTCCTTCGTGACGATGCCCAGGCGGTCGCCGTCGCCGTCGAAGGCCAGGCCCAGTTCGGCATCGCCCGACTGCAGCGCGGCGATCAGGTCCTTCAGGTTCTCGGGCTTGCTCGGATCGGGATGGTGGTTGGGGAATTCGCCGTCGACCTCGCTGAACAGCTCGGTCACTTCGCAGCCGATGGCGCGCAGGATGGCGGGGGCCGAGGCGCCCGCGATGCCGTTGCCGGAATCGACCACGATCTTCAGCGGCCGCGCCAGCTTGATGTCGCCGACGATGCGCTGCGTGTAGGCCTCGGTCACATCGACCTTGCGCACGCTGCCGCCGGGCGCGAGTTTCGCGCTGCCGGCTTCCATGACCCGGCGCAGGTCCTGGATCTCGTCGCCGTAGATCGCGCGGCCGGCCAGCACCATCTTGAAGCCGTTGTAGTCTTTCGGGTTGTGGCTGCCGGTGACCTGGATGCCGCTGCGGCACAGCGTGTGCGCCGCGAAATACAGCATCGGCGTGGTGACCGCGCCGACGTCGATCACCTCGATGCCGGTGGCAACCAGGCCTTCGATCAGCGCCTCGACCAGTGCCGGCCCCGACAGCCGGCCGTCGCGGCCGACGGCCACCGCCTTCTCGCCCGCCGCGCGCGCGGCGCTGCCGAAGGCCCTGCCGAGCGCTTCGGCGACTTTCGCGTCGAGCGTGGCGGGCACCACGCCGCGAATGTCGTAGGCCTTGAAGATCGATGCGCTGAGCTGCATGAAAGCTATCCCCTGAAAGTTCCAAAAACGTAGAACATTGTAGGCATGCCCTCAGGGAGCCAGATGTCCGGAAATGGCTACTCTTGCACAGGTGCGGCCGTATCATCGTTGCATGCCAGCCGCCCCCGCCTTCACCGCCGGACTCGAAAGCGACGCCTGCTACCTGGCCCTGAAGGCCCACGACGCACGCTTCGACGGCTCCTTCTTCACCGGCGTGACCTCCACCGGCATCTACTGCCGTCCGGTCTGCCGCGTCAAGCTGCCGCGGCGCGAGAACTGCTGCTTTTTCCGCCACGCGGCGCAGGCCGAGGCCGCGGGCTTCCGGCCCTGCCTGCGCTGCCGGCCCGAACTGGCGCCGCGGGCCGCGAGCTGGTCGACCGAGGATGCCTCGCGCATCCTGGCGCTGCAGGCCGCGCGCCTGATCGACGAGCCCGATGCCTGGAGCGATGACGGGCCCGGCGCGGCCCGTATCGCCGAGCGGCTCGGCGTCAGCGACCGCCACCTGCGCCGCATCTTCGAAAGCCAGTTCGGCGTCTCGCCGCTGCAGTACCTGCAGACGCGCCGCCTGCTGGCCGCCAAGCAGCTGATCGCCGACACCCGGCTGCCGATGACGCAGGTCGCGCTGGCCAGCGGCTTTGCGAGTGTGCGCCGCTTCAACGCCGCCTTCCTCACGCACTACGGCCTGAATCCGAGCGCCCTGCGCCGCGCCGGCGCCGCGAGCGGCGGCCGCGAGGGCGAATCGGTCGACGTGCGGCTGGGCTTTCGTCCGCCCTACGACAGCCAGGCGATGCTGGGATTCTTCGCTCGCCGGGCGCTGCGCGGCGTCGAGCTGTCGACCGACCCGGGCGGCAGGCCGCAGCTCGCGCGCACACTGCGCGTGACGCAGGGCGGCCGCAGCCTCGCGGGTTGGCTGCAGCTGCGCTTCGACCCCGCGCGCGAGCAGCTCCTGCTGCGCGTGGGCGATTCGCTCGCCGCGGTGCTGCCGACCGTGATCAGCCGCGTGCGCGCAATGCTCGACCTGGACGCCGAGCCGATGGCGATCAACAGCGCGCTGCATGCCAGCTTCCCCGACGGCGACGGGCTGCGCGTGCCGGGCACGGTCGACGGCTTCGAGCTCGCGGTGCGCGCCGTGCTGGGCCAGCAGATCACGGTGGCCGCGGCACGCACGCTGGGCTCGCGGCTGGTCGAGGCCTTCGGCGAGCCGATCGCGACGCCGATCGATGGGCTGGACCGCCTGTTCCCGACGCCCGCGGCCATCGCCGGCGCCAGCAGCGATGCACTGGGCCGGCTCGGCATCGTGCGCCAGCGGCAGGCCGCGCTGCTGGCCGTGGCGCACGAGGTGCTCGGAGGCCGGCTCACGCTGCACGCCGGCGCCGACGTCCCCGCCACCCTCGCGGCGCTGCAGGCGCTGCCCGGCATCGGCGACTGGACCGCCCAGTACATCGCGATGCGCGCGCTGCGCTGGCCCGACGCCTTCCCGGCCGGCGACGTGGCGCTGCAGAAAGCGCTCGGCGTCGGTTCGGCGCGCGCCGCGGCCGAGGCCTCGCTGGCCTGGCGCCCCTGGCGCGGCTATGCCGTGCTGCGCGCCTGGCAGCGTCCCGCTCCCTCCCCGACGGTCGACGCGACCGCCGATTCCCGAACCCGCACCGGCGCCATCGCCTGAATGCCATGAAGTTCAAGACCGCGACGCTCTACAGCACCCACATCGACAGCCCGCTCGGCGGCATCACGCTGGCCGCCACCGACCAGGGCCTGGCCGGCGCCTGGTTCGACCGCCAGCGCCACTGGCCCGACATGAGCGGCTGGCAGACCGACCCTGCGCACCCGGTGCTGCGCGAAGCCGCGGCACAGCTGGGCGACTACTTCGCCGGCCGGCGCGAACACTTCGACCTGCCGCTGGACCTGTCCCACGGCACCGCGTTCCAGCAGTCGGTGTGGCAGGCGCTGCTCGCCATCCCGGCCGGCCAGACCACCAGCTACGGCGCCTTGAGCGCCGGCGTCGGCAATCCGGCCGCGGTGCGCGCGGTGGGCGCGGCGGTCGGGCGCAACCCGATCAGCGTGATCGTGCCCTGTCACCGCGTGCTCGGCGCCGACGGCTCCCTGACCGGCTATGCCGGCGGGCTCGATCGCAAGGCGGCGCTGCTGGAACTGGAAGGCGCGCTGTGAGCGAAGGCGAATGCAGCGCAGCCGCGCCCGAGCGATCCACGACGGCCTCGCCTGCCCCTTCCGCCAGCCGGGCCTGGCTGTTCGACCTGGTGCTGCTCGGCGCGCTGTGGGGCTCTTCGTTCCTCTTCATGCGCATCGGCGCGGCCGAGTTCGGCGCCCTCCCGACCGCCGCGGTGCGGGTCGCGATCGCGATGCTGTTCCTGCTGCCGCTGCTGTTCCTGCGCGGCCAGTGGTCCGCCTTCAGGCAGCACTGGAAGCCCGCGCTGGGCATCGGCATCCTGAATTCCGGCCTGCCCTTCGCTTTCTTCTCGTTCGCCCTGCTGACCATCAACAGCGGCCTCGCGGCGGTCCTCAACGCCACGGTGCCGATGTTCGGCGCCCTGGTCGCCTGGGCCTGGTTCAAGGACCGGCCCGACCGCTCGCGCATCCTCGGCCTGGTGATCGGCTTCGCCGGCGTGGCAATGCTGGCCGGGCGCAGCGCCGGCTTCCATTCGGGCGCGGACGAGAGCGCCGCGCTCTGGGCCATCGGGGCCTGCCTGGCGGCCTGCATCTGCTATGCCTTCTCGGCCAACCTGACGCGCAAGCACCTGGCCGGCGTGCCGGCGATGGCGACCGCGACCGGCAGCCAGATCGGCGCCACCCTGGCGCTGGCGCTGCCCGCCGCCTGGCTGTGGCCCGCCCAGATGCCCAGCCTGAAGGCCTGGCTGGCGCTGGTGGCGGTGGGCACCGCCTGCACCGGCCTGGCCTACATCCTGTTCTTCCGGCTGATCGAGCGGGCCGGACCGGCGCGCGCGCTCACCGTGACCTTCCTGGTGCCGGTGTTCGCGCTGTTCTACGGCGCGGTGTTCCTGGGCGAGCAGATCACGCAGTGGATGCTGATCTGCGCGGTGGTGATCGTCTGCGGCGTCGCGCTATCGACAGGACTGGTCAAGCTGGGCCGCCGCGGCACCGCTGCCGGCTGAGCCGCCACCCGGACTGCCCTGCATCGAGGACGCCACGACATTGATGGACAGCGCGAGCACCAGCATGTTGAAGGCGAAGGACAGCACGCCGTGCACCAGCGTGATGCGCCGCATCTCGCGCGAGGTGACCTGCACGTCGGACACCTGCGAGGTCATGCCGACCACGAAGGAGTGATAGAGGAAGTCGAAGTAGTCCGGCTCCAGCTTGCCCGGGAACTTGAGCCCCGGTCCCTGCGGCCTGGGCTCCATTTCCGCCTGGTAGAAGCGGTGCGCGTAATGAAAGGCATAGATCGTGTGGATCATGAGCCACGAGCCCGTGAGCGCCACGAGGCCGAGCGCGACGTGGCCGATGCGCTGCGCGCCGCACAACTGCGGCACCCGCTGCAGCAACATCGCGATCACCACCATGCTGACGCCGATCACGCTCACCATGATGGCCAGGATCAGCGCATTCGGCTGGTCCTGGGACTGGGCGCGCGAACGGGTGCGCTCGGCATTGCAGGTCTCGGCCAGCCACCAGGCAGGCAACAGGTAGACAGCGGCCCCGCTGCACCAGCCAAGCAGTCCGCGCGCCACGCCGTCGAGCGGCCCGGGCAGCAGCCCGAGGCCAAAGGCAACGCCCAGGCCGACCACGGCGCCGAACAGCAGCCGCAGCCAGCCGGGCGTCTGGAGGAATCGGGACCGCATGGGGCGACTTTAGCCGGTCGCCGCGCAACTGATCCGATCGATTCGCGTCACACTGCGCCTGTTCTTTTCATCACCGATCGCCGACAGTCGATGGTTAAAAAAATTTCGCCACGCATGAAACCTCTCCGCCTCCTGCAGACCCTGCTGCTCGCCGCCTGGAGCCTGGCAGCACCGGCCGCCCCGGCGCCGATGCACGTCCCCGACACCATCGAGCAGCGCGCCGCCGCCTGCATCGCCTGCCACGGGCGCGAGGGCGCCAGCATCGACGGCGGCTACTTCCCTCGCCTGTCGGGCAAGCCCGAGGGCTATCTGTTCAATCAGCTGCAGAGCTTCCGGGACGGCCGCCGCTTCAACTCCGACATGTCGCACATGGTGCAGCACCTGTCGGACGCCTACCTGAGCGAACTCGCGGCCTATTTCGCCGGCCTCGAGCTGCCGTATCCGCCGGTTCGCGCCACCACCGATGCCACGCCCGAGATGCTGGCGCGCGGCAAGACGCTGGTGTTCCAGGGCGATGCGGCGCGCGGCATTCCGGCCTGCGCCCAATGCCACGGCCAGGCGCTCACGGGCGTTCAGCCGGGCATTCCGGGGCTGGTCGGCCTGCCGCGCCTCTATCTGTCCTCCCAGCTCGGTGCCTGGCTCACCAACGATCGCCACGCGCGGGCGCCCGACTGCATGGCCGAGGTGGGCAAGAAACTCACCACCGCCGACATCAACGCCGTGACCAGCTGGCTGGCGCTGCAGCCCGTGCCCGCGGACACCCGTCCCTTGGCCGCGCTGCCCGGCCCGCTGCCCACGCCCTGCAGCGCAATGAACCGCTGATCCGCCATGCGACGCTTCTTCTATTTCCTGGCCTCCCTGGCCATCCTCGTGCTGCTGGCCGCCGTGGCCATCGTGGCGCTCAACCTGCGCGGCGAGGACACGCTGCCCGACATCGCGGCAACGCCCGTCACCCCGACCGCGGCGCAGATCGAGCGCGGCCGCTACCTGGCGCTGGCGGGCAACTGCGCCGGCTGCCACACGACGCGCGGCGGCGCCGCGTACGCGGGTGGCGTCGGCATCGAGACGCCCTTCGGCACCGTGTTCTCGGGCAATCTCACGCCGGATCCGAAGGCCGGCATCGGCAGCTGGAGCCCGGCGCACTTCTGGCGCGCCATGCACAACGGCCGCTCGAAGGACGGGCGGCTGCTCTACCCGGCCTTTCCGTACCCGAGCTTCACGCGCGTGACGCGCGAGGATTCGGACGCGATCTTCGCCTACCTGCAGAGCATTCCGCCGGCACCGGCGCCCAACCTTGCGCACAAGCTGCGCTTCCCCTACGACACCCAGGCCGCGTTGGCGGTCTGGCGCGCGCTGTCGTTCGCGCCGGGCACCTTCGTCCCCGAGCCGGCCAAGCCGGCCGAATGGAACCGCGGCGCCTACCTGGTCGAGGGCCTCGGCCACTGCATCGCCTGCCACGGCACGCGCAACGTGCTCGGCGCCACCGAAGAGAAACTCGGCCTGTCGGGCGGGCTGATCCCGGTCGAGAACTGGTATGCGCCCTCGCTGACCTCGCGGCGGGAAGCCGGCGTCGCCGACTGGGACCCGCACGACATCGTGGCGCTGCTGAAGACCGGCCACTCGCCGCGCGGCTCGGTCATGGGCCCAATGGCCGACGTGGTGTTCCGCAGCACCCAGTTCCTGGACCCGGCCGACCTGCACGCCATGGCGCTGTACCTGAAGGCGCTGCCGGAAGCGGACCCGCCGCCGGCCACACCGGCCGCGCCGTCCGTGCGCCGCGACGCCCGCGTGATGGAACGCGGCGCGAAGATCTACGACCAGCGTTGCGCCTACTGCCACGGCGACGTGGGCCAGGGCGCCCAGGACGCCTATCCCGCGCTCGCCGGCAACCGGGCCGTGCTGATGGATTCCACGGCCAACCTGATCCAGATCGTGCGCCACGGCGGCTTCCTGCCCGCCACCGCAGGCAATCCGCGTCCCTACGGCATGCCGCCTTTCAATCAGGTGCTCGACGACAGCGACGTCGCGGCCGTGCTGACCTTCGTGCGCGCCTCCTGGGGCAACGACGCGCCGGCGCTCTCGGCGCGCGACATGATGCGCCGGTGACGCGGCGCCTTCAGAACGAGCCGGGAGGCGGATTCGCGAAGCGGCGCAAGCGACCGATGGGCGCCATGATCCGGGACAGGGAAGCAAGCCCCGCGCCGATCGCCCTGCCGATCGGCGCCTTGATCCCGTCCGAAACGGCGGACTCGCCCGGGTAGGCCGGCGACAGCCCGCAACTGCGCAACACGCGGTTGAGCTGGTGCACGCGCGCCGCCTTGCGCGTGGCCGAGGTATAGAAGGTCACTCCGATCGAGATCGCGACGCCGTCGCCCGGCTTGGTCCAGTCGGGATCCGAGCGCGTCATGTGCGGCGACGTGCTCGGGAAGTAGATGCCGTCCCCCGCCTGGGTGTCGAACTGGTGGCTGCGCGACCTGAACTCTTCCTTGAGCCGGACGTTTCGCAGCGAACCGCTGACGATGAAGTCCTCCACCTCGGGCGCCGGCACCACGACCCGGTCGGTCGCTTCCCAGACGTTCATGACCTTGCAACCGCGCAACTGCAGCCAGAAGTTGTTCTCGCGGTCGATATGGAACGGCGTCACCGACGGCGGGGCGGAAATGAAGATGAAGCCGGTCACCAGGAAGATGCCCGGCTGCTCGCGCTCGACGATCTCGCGCATGGGGTCCAGGATGCCGTCGAGCAGGGCCTGGTAGCGCGGAACGGCTTCGACATCGTAGAGCGCGATCCACGAACCCGGCTCCTCGATGCGCCTGAAGACGTCCTCGATGCCGCGCCCGTCGGGGTGCTCGCTGGCGTGCGCGAAGGCAGATGCCTGCGTCACGCCCTGCCTGACGAAGCGGCACTGCTTCAAGGGCATCAACTCCTTGGCCAACGCCTCGAGTTCAGGCAGCTGAAACAGCGGATGCCGGTGGTAGTTGTGGTGGAACCTGCCCACCTTGCGGGTCGTGAAGCCGGCAGGGTCGTCCACCCATATGCGGCAGTCGGTGGTCGTGGACATCATCTGTTCGATCTCGCTCGCACCCATGGCAGGCATCTCCTTACCCAGCGCAGCATAAACCATGTAACAACAAATTACTAACTTTCGACCGAGGTATGGCGAACGGACGGCGCGCACGGAACGCGCTTGACCCTCCCATGATGGGAAGGTTGATACTTCCTCCATTCCTCGTTCATCGAGGTTCGAAAGACAGGAGCAATCAATGAACAACAGCCTGGCGATATCGCCTGGCGCAGCCGGCTTCCAGGAGTTTTCGCTGCCGATCGAAGGAATGACTTGCGCGTCCTGCGTCGCCCGCGTCGAGCGTTCCCTGGCGACCGTGCCCGGCGTGACGGAAGCCAGCGTCAACCTCGCAACCGAAGCGGCCAACGTGCGCGCCGACGGCTCCGTCGCGCTCGGCGCCCTGCGTCGCGCGGTCGAGAAGGCCGGCTACAGCGTCGGCGAGGAAGAAGCCCCATCGTCCGCGGGCCCCGCCGCTTCCGAAGCAGCAGCGGCCAGGCCCGACCGCCGCCACGACGCCTGGCCCGTGATCGCGGCTGCGCTCCTCTCCACGCCCCTGGTGCTGCCGATGCTCGGACTGATGTTCGGCAAGGCGTGGATGCTCGACGGCTGGGTGCAGCTCGCGCTGGCCACGCCGGTGCAGTTCTGGCTGGGCGCGCGCTTCTACCGTTCGGGATGGAAGGCCCTGAAGGCCCGCGCCGGCAACATGGACCTGCTCGTGGCGCTCGGGACGACGGCCGCCTATGGACTCAGCGTGTACCTGCTGCTCGCGCACGCTGCCCATGGCATGCCGCACCTCTATTTCGAAGCCTCGGCGGTGGTCATCACGCTGGTGCTGCTGGGCAAGTGGCTGGAGACGCGGGCCAAGCGCCAGACCACCGAGGCGATCCGCGCACTCCATGCGCTGCGGCCCGACCGGGCCCGCGTGCGCCGCGACGGCATCGACCAGGACCTGCCGCTGGCGCAAGTCCGGATCGACGACCTGGTCGTGATCCGGCCGGGCGAGCGCGTGCCGGTCGACGCCCTGGTGATCGAGGGCATGAGCGAGGTCGACGAATCGCTCATCACCGGCGAGAGCCTGCCGGTCGCCAAACAGGCGGCCGACGTGGTGACCGGCGGCTCGGTCAACGGCGAAGGCCTGCTGCTGGTCCGCACCACCGCGGTCGGCGCCGAATCGACGCTCGCGCGCATCGTGCGGCTGGTGGAATCGGCGCAGGCGAAGAAAGCGCCGATCCAGCGCCTGGTCGACCGCGTGAGCAGCGTGTTCGTGCCGGTGGTGATCGGCATCGCGCTGCTGACCTTCCTGGGCTGGGGCCTCGGCACCGGCCAATGGGAAACCGCGATCCTCAACGCGGTCGCGGTGCTCGTGATCGCCTGCCCTTGCGCACTGGGGCTGGCGACGCCGACCGCGATCATGGCCGGCACCGGCGTCGCCGCCCGGCATGGCGTGCTGATCAAGGACGCCGAGGCGCTCGAGGTGGCGCACGGCGTCGGGATCGTCGCCTTCGACAAGACCGGAACGCTGACCGAGGGCCGCCCCGAACTGGTGGCCTGCGAGGCGGTCGACGGCGATGCGCAGGTCCTGCTGCGCGCCAGCGCCACCCTGCAGGCGGGCAGCGAGCATCCGCTCGCCCGCGCGGTGCTGAACGCCGCGCGCCAGGCCGGCGTCGCGATCGGCCAGGCCAGCGAGGTGCGGGCGGTGGCGGGACGCGGCGTGTCGGCCATCGTCGACGGCCGCGCGCTGCGCCTGGGCAGCAGCCGCTTCATGCGCGAGCTGTCGGTGCCGCTGGGCGGGCTCGGCGAGCGTGCCCAGCAACTGGAGTCCGAAGGGCGCACGGTCTCGTGGCTGGCCGACCTGAGCGCCCGCCCCACCCTGGTCGGCCTGCTCGCGTTCGGCGACCAGCCCAAGCCCAGCGCCGCGGCGGCCATCGAGCGGCTGCATGCGCAGGGCATCCGCACCGCGCTGGTCTCGGGCGACAACCGCGGCAGCGCCGAGGCGGTGGCCCGCCTGCTGAAGATCGACACGGTCCGGGCCGAAGTGCTGCCCGAGGACAAGGCGGCGATCATCGGGCAGCTGAAGGCGCGCGGCGTCCGCGTCGCGATGGTGGGCGACGGCATCAACGATGCGCCGGCGCTGGCTGCGGCCGATGTCGGCATCGCGATGTCCACCGGCACCGACGTCGCCATGCATGCGGCCGGGATCACGCTGATGCGCGGCGACCCGGCCCTGGTCAGCGACGCGATCGACATCTCGCGCCGCACCTACGCCAAGATCCGCCAGAACCTGTTCTGGGCCTTCGCCTACAACGTGGTCGGGATTCCGCTGGCGGCCTTCGGGCTGCTGAGCCCGGTGATCGCCGGCGCAGCGATGGCCTTCAGCAGCGTGAGCGTGGTGAGCAATGCACTGCTGCTGCGGCGCTGGAAAGGACAGGCACGATGAACGCATCACACGGCACGGAGATGGATCGATGAGCACGGAACCCTTCAACATCGGCCAGGCCGCGGCCCTCTCGGGCGTCTCGGCCAAGATGGTGCGCCACTACGAATCGCTGGGCCTGCTGCCGGAGGTCGCGCGCACCGACGCGGGCTACCGGCAATACACCGAGAGCAACGTCCACACGCTGCGCTTCATCCGGCGCGCGCGCGACCTTGGGTTCAGCATGGCCGAGATCGCGGAACTGCTGAAGCTGTGGCAGAACAAGGGCCGCGCCAGCGCGGACGTCAAGCGCATCGCGCTCACGCACGCGGCCGACCTGCACCGCCGGATCGAGGAGATGAGCGCGATGAAGCGGACGCTGGAGCGGCTGGCCGACTGCTGCCACGGCGACCACCGGCCTGATTGCCCCATCCTCGAAGAGCTCGCGGAGTGAGGCTCGCCGCAAGGGCGAGCGACGGTCATCGATTCTCTAAACGATTCAGATCCAGGATGCCGGCCTGGATCGGCTGGTCGCGGCGATAGCGCTCGACCAGCGCATCGCTCACGGCCCAGAAGCCGGGGTCGGTGCGGCGCACCGCGAAGCGTTCGGAGAAGGCTGCGTAGTCCGCCTCGGACTTCAGCTTCCGAATGGCGTCGGCCATGGCCGGCAGCTGCTCCGGGCTGATCCGGTAGAAGGCATTGGGATAGGCGCCGATCACGCCGGGCACGAGGGTCAGCGTGTTCTCGTCGGGCCGCAGTTCGCGGCGCTCGTCCAGCAGGTGCGAGACGCTCGCATGCGCGGTGTCGCGCAGCAGGCTGAAGGTGGCCGGCGCGGCACCCGGCGCCTGCACCACCAGCGCGGCATCCTCGGGCAGCCATTGCAGCGATGCGCCGCGCACGGCACCGAGTTCACGCAGCGGCGCCTGCAATGCGGGCGCCGCGCGGTTCAGCTCGAACTCCGAGGGCAACACCCGCGCCAGCCGGGTCTTCATCATCTGCAGCAGTTCGAGCCGGGCGTCGCCGGTGCGGTAGCGGATGCCGCTGTCGACCGAGAGCGTGGTGGACGGCCCGCCGTACACCTGCTCGCGCGTGGCCTGGCTGTCGGCGCGGTACCAGAGGTCGCGCGTCGCGATGCGCTGCGCCTTGGGCAGCAGCGTGAGGAAGTTGAACTCGCCCTCCATCCGCAGGAAGTCCATGTAGAGGCGCGAATTGAGCTGGTGGCCGACGTTGCCGAAGACGTCGTAGTCGGCCACCAGCAGGTAGTGGATGCGCTCGAGCAGCGTATAGCTGATGACCCAGGCGGTCTTGGGCGCGTCGCCGACCATGCCCTTGACCACGCTGGCGCTGTCGAAGTGCCTGAAGATGGTCAGCGCGGCGTTGTCGTTGCGGCCGTCGCCGTCCCACATCAGGCGCAGGTCGAGGTTCTCCGGCCCGCCCAGGCTCTGGGCGAGATGCTCCGACTTGGCACGCAGGTATTCGTTCTCGAGCCGTGCGTATTCGAGCCACGGCGTGACCACCGCCTCGTTGCTGCTGCCGGTGGGCAGGCGCAGCAGGTTGGCATCGCGGGCCAGCAGGTCGGCCTGCGCCTGGTCGTTGCGCTGCGAAGGTGCGAGGAAGACCACCCAGAAACGGTCCTCGATGACATCGAGCGCCATCTGGCCGCGGCACACCGGGCCCTTGATGAAGCCCATGATCGTGAACTCGGCTTCGTCGAGCATGAAGCGGTAGCGCGCGTTCACCGGCAGCGCCGCGAAGGTGGCGAAGGGATTGGCCGCGGTCTCGGCGCTGTAGCCCGGCAGGCGATCGACCGCATAGGGCACATCGAGGAACAGCGCGCGCCAGCGGGCCATGCGCCCGGCGCCCAGCGCGTAGGGCATGTGGGTCTTGGCGACGATGGTCTCGCGCTCGGGCACGATGCGGTAGTAGACGCGCTCGACGCCGGGATCGTCGACCGGCCGCCGGCTGGCGATCAGTTGCACCGGCTGGCCCGGCGGCGTGGCCGAGCGCACCAGCTTGAAGTACCGGCGCTCCGGGTCGTCGTCGAAGTAGAGGTGGGCAAGGAACAGGTGCTCGTAGGCATAGCGGCTGAAGAGCCGCTCTTTCAGCGAATCGCCGTTGAGGAAGCGCTCCCACAGCGCGATGCGCTGCAGCGCCAGCGGCGTCGGTGCCGGCGGGCCCTCGTAGGGCGCGCCGCGCTCGATCCAGCGGGTCAGCACGCCCAGCTCGGACGGGCTCAGGCCCGGCAGTCCGAAGGGCATGCCACCGAGCGGCATCTTGCGCTCGTAGTCGTCGATCTCGGCGCCGGCCGGGCACATCGCCTCGCGGCCGACCGAGAAATCGAGCCCTCCCCCGACGATGCCGCGGGTCGGCAGCGGGTGCTTCTCCTTCTGCATCAGCAGCCGGTGCATCAGTCCGGCGGCGCGGTTGGCCTCGGGCGTGGGCGCATGCTCGTTGAGCACCGGGAAGAAGCCTCTCTCGCGCCATTGCGAGGGCTGCTCGGCATCGACGAAGAGCCGCGTCGGCGTCGCCGCGAGCAGCCGCGAGGCGTCATAGACCGGTGTCTTGCTGGCGCCGCGCGCCAGTCCTTCCCAGGCCGTGGCCTTGAGCTGGCAGGGCGCGTCGTAGCAGGCATGGCAGACCACGCAGCGCCGATCGAGGATCGGCTGGATGGTCTGGGCGTAGGACTCGCCCGCAGGCGGTGCCAGCGGGTGGTCGAAGCGCTTCGGGTCGGCCGGCCCGTAGAGTTCATCGAAGCGGTGGAGGGCCACCGTCGTGCATGCGGCGACCAGGAGGATCAGGATCAGGGATGCGACACGACGCATGCGGGTGCTCTCGACTTAGGCTGTGGATCGAGAAATGTACCCGGGGAGGGGCAGCGACCACACGAAGTGAGGGAGCGTGGGGGCTCAGGCCGGCGCCGGGCCGCCGGCGCGGCGAAGTCCGCGCTTCGCGCTGACGGGCGGCCTGCTGACTCCCCCTTGGGGGGCAGCGACCACACGAAGTGAGGGAGCGTGGGGGCAACTAAACGCAGCGGGCGGCAATCCATTGCCGCCACTGCGCCGCCGCGACGCTGCGCGCGGCGACATCGGCGCCGTTCGGGTCGTAGGCGCCGAGCGAGCGCCACACGCTGGCCCAGTCGGCCACGCCCGGCAGCGTCGGCACCACGGCCTGCAGCACCGCGAAGGCGCGCTGCCGGGTCAGCGGCAGCGGCGCGTCCAGCAGCGGCGCGATCACCGGCAGCGCATCGACGCCACGTGCGGTCAGCACGTGGGTGGCGAGTGTGTGCGGCGCACGCAGCAGGTCGGGATGGTCATCGAAGGTCCGGGCGAGCGCGTCCAGCGAATCGGGCGCGCCGATCGCCGCCAGCGCCTGGGCGGCGCGCCCACGCACCAGCGGGTCGCTGTCGGCGACCGCGGCACGCAGGGCGTCGGTGGCCGCCGGATCGGCAATCTCCGCCAACCCCTGCGCCGCTTTTTCGCGCACGCCGGCGTCGCCGTGGTGGAGTGCGCGCAGCAGCACCGGCGTCGATGCCCGGCCGGCCACCACCAGCGTGGCGAGCGCGCGCCCGCGGTCGGTGGCATCGGCCGCATCGAGCCCGCCGAGATCGCCTCGCGCCATGCTCATGGTCCCCTCGACACCGGCGCCGACCGCTCCGATGCATGTTCCAGCGAATCCGCTTCGCGCCCCACCCCGCGTGGCAGGAAGCGCGGCACGCCGGCGCGTGGCGTCCCGGGCTGTCGTTCCATCGCATGTCTCATCGCATGGCTCCTTGCTCGGCATCATCCCCCTGCATTCGCGTCAGGACAACGTGCCGATGGGCCGCGCTTCATGGCGCGCCCGCGCCGAGGCCGATGGAGTGGCCTGGCTCAAACGGCGAGCGCCTTCCGGTTCCACGGCATCTTCAGGAGAACCCGCGCCATTCCGCAAAAGCCCGAGGCGCCTGCGAACACCAGGCCTGCGCCGACGAAACCGGACAGCAGATGGAACCAGGGCGAAACGGTCGCGCCCAGCACCGCCCCGGCCACGATCAGGGAGCCCGCGGCGATCTGCACCTGCCGCGCCAGCTCCAGCGGCTGCGATGCGTCGCAGACGACCGGAAGGCCGGCTTTCTTCCAGCCGTCGAGCCCGCCTTCGAGCACGTAGGCATCGCCCGGCGCGCAGGCACCGAGCGCCACCGCATTGATCCGGGTCCGGTTGCCCGAACGGCAGTAGGCGGCAGCTCGCGCACGCTGTACCACTCAATCCGCCGCCTGCTGGCCCTGCCGCCGCAGACGCGGCTCTTCATGTGCCATTGACTACAAGGCGCCGGGGCGCGACGACTACCGCTGGGAGACCACGGTGCAGGCGCAGCGCGCGCACAGCGTCCACGTCCACGACGGGATCGCCGAGGATGACTTCGTCGCCATGCGGCAGCAGCGCGATGCGACCCTGCCGGCGTCGACGCTGCTGCTGCCGTCGATCCAGCTGAACATCCGCGCCGGCCGCCTGCCCGAGGCAGAATCCAACGGCGTGCGCTACCTCAAGATCCCGCTGCAGATCGCGGGCCCGAACGACACGGAATGAAAGGCAGACACGGATGACACGACAGCTCCCGATCGCGAAGCGAAGCGCCTGCGTCCTTCTTGCCGCGCTGGCGGCCAGCCTGCATGCCGAACCCGCGCACTGGCGCGGCGACTTCGTCTATTTCGCCGATGCCGCCTTGTTCACCGACAGCGCGAGCGGCAAGCGCTGGCCGGTGGCAATGACCGCGGACGCCGTCGCGCTGCAGCGCAGCTACCTCGCGTGGCGCAAGGAACCCGCCGCACCGCTGCTGGTCAACTTCGACGGCCGGCTCGAAGTCCGCGAGTCGATGGAAGGGCCGCCGCGCGAGCATCTGGTGATCGAGAGATTCCGTTCGGTCGAGCCGGGGAACACGTGCGCGACGGTGGCGGCGGTCAAGGGCAAGTGACCCGACTGCACGGCCGGTGACGCGGACGACGGGCACCTGACCCCGGACGCCGAGGGAACACGCCATGCAGCACCCCCTCGGCGCGCGCCAGCCGGCTCCGGCGCCGGGCCGCCCCAAGGCGGCCTGCGGCCCCTAGTTGACGACCACCGTGAGCGTCGTCCCGGCCGGCACGCGGACGGTCTCCGCGTAGGTGCCCGACACGTTGGGACGCGCCACCGGGAAGCTGCCCAGCTTGTGCAGCAGGTCCGGCACCGCCTGCGGCAGCGCCCGGCTGCTGCGGCCCAGGCTCGACGGGTCGATCGCCGGCAGGCTGAAGCCGCCTTCGCTGCGCGCCGGCATGCTGTACTCGGCGATGCCCGCGCCGAGGGGAATGACGCCGGCCGCGGTCGCCGAGAAGCGGCGCAGTTCCTCGCCCACGCCGGAGCCCGGCCGTTTCGACTTGATGGCAGCGTCCAGCATCGCGATCGAGTCCTCGCTGCCCGTGCTGTTCAGCAGCGCCTTGTAGAAATCGAGGCCGAACTGGCGATTCAGGAAGCCGCCGAACGAGCCGGTCAGCGCGTAGCTCTCGCAGCTGGCGCCCATCGGCGTCCACTCGGACAGCGTGCAGTTGTAGCTGCCGGATCCGTTGTAGGCCAGGTAGTACGGGAAGCGCGAATCGCGGATGGCGTTGTGGCTGGCATCGATGCTGAAGCTCGCCCAGTCCTCCATCATCAGCGCCGACATCTCCTCGAGCCAGACGTCGAAGGTGTATTTCGACCCCATCTTCACGCCGCGGCGGTAGAAGTTCTGCATGTGCATGCCTTCGTGCGCCATCGTGGTTGCAATCTGCTTCACACCGGTCTCGCCATCCAGGTAGAGCGATTCGGAATCGAGATAGAGGCTCAGCGACTCATTGGTGTAGGCCAGGTCGCCTGCGCCTTTCTTGAAGTTGTTCAGGCCCCAGAAGTAGCCGATGAGTCCATACGGCTTGCCGTTGGAGTCGAAATTGACGAAGTAGATGTCGATGGGTTGGCCGCTTCCCGACACCATCTCGCTGAAGGCGTGCCCGCCCCAGAGCGGGCCGCCGGTGCGCACCAGCATGTCGTAGATGCCGCCGGGGGCGGCGAACTTGTCTTCCATGCGCTGGGCGAGTTCGGCCGTGATGCGCGACGGGCTCAGTTCGCTGGCCTCGACCCACAGGTTGATCGGCGTACCGTCGCTCGCGGCGCGCTGGACGGCCAGCTTCACGGTGCGCTGCGAGCGGTCGTGGAGGTAGATGCTGCGCTGATCGTTGACGGCATAGGCGGCCGACGGCGCCATCGACTTGGAGACCTGGGACGGAGTCTTCGACGCCGGGCCCAGCAGCTCACCGAAGCCCGCGCGGTTGAACTCGCCGATCGCCAGCTTCTGCGCTTCGATGCTGTCGCTGGCGTTGTCGCCCTGCACCATCGCCTTGCTCGGCGCGATGCTGCGTTCGGCGTTGGAACGCAGCACCATCCCGGCCAGCGTCTGGTTCTGCGCGCTCTCGTTCGTCAACACCAGCGTCACGGTCTGGCCGGCGAGACCGGAGATCGACAGCGGGATGTCGGTGGGGGCCTGGGACTTGTTGATGCCCTGCCAGACGCCGGTACCCGAACCCGAGTAGGTGCTGACGTCGACTGCGCTGCACGACGTGCAGGAGCTCGTGATCGCAACACCGTCCGCCGCTTTCACCTCCGCGGGCGGCGGCGCCGCGGCGGCGGGCGCCGCGATGACGCCGCCACCGCCACCGCCGCCACCACCTCCTCCGCCACCGCAGGCCGCGAGCGACACGGCGACCGCCACCATGGCGGCCGCGCCCCGAAACAATTCCACTCGTGACCTGCAGCGCATCTTTCTCTTCCTCGTTCGACCGTTGGGCGGCGTGGAATCGAAGGCCGGCTCCACGCTGCACAGCCCGGAGGAATGCGCGACAGATCGGCATTCGGAAACTCGGGTTGCCAATGCTTATCGGCCGATGCGGAGAAATATTCAGGGCGCGGTTCGGTCGCCGGCGACACGGCGCGACGCAGCGCACGCGTATGCCGCGCCACCGACGCTGCGCAAGGCCCGAGCGGAAACAGGAAAGCCGTCGCAAGTCCCGGACCCGCAACGGCTTTTCGTGTTCACGGTGGCGCGTCCGCCGCGCCTGCGCCGCCTAGAGCCGCATGAACTCCGAGATCCTTTGCCCGACGATGCGGGCCCGGCTGCGCGGTGCCGCCGCAGCCCGGCGATAGTCGGCCAGCGACTCGAGCGCCTGGGCGACCGTGTCCGCGCGATCCTCGTCGTCCCCTGCCCGGCTGCGCCAGTTCTTGGCGACCTCGCTCAACTCGTCGACGCTCAAGGGCTCCGGCGGGTCATTGACGGTTCGCGCCGGCCGCGGCGCCTGGACCGTCCGGCCTGCCTGCGGGCCGCCCGAGGGCAAGCTGGCTCGAAGAACGCCCAGCAGCCCTTTGGTGGACCACTGCAGTTGGGGTGAGCGGGTGGAGTGCATGTAAGGCATTATGACTAATAACACTTTTGGTTACAAGCCGTCCAAATGGACTAGGGCCCGCTCACCCTATTCCGGGGGGTCGCAAAGGCCTGCCGCAACCGGGAATCGAAGTCTCTGGTATAGTCTGCCCTCCCCGAAATGCCTTGGCCTCTTTCGGTTGCCTGCGCAGGCAAGCCGCATCTCACGCCGGCGCGTCGAAGCCACCACGACGAGAAAAACGACAGGTGACTTCCGCAAGTGAACATTTGCCGTAACGTGGGTCGCGTAAGTGCCCACGGCCACATTCCCGAAAGCCCGCCCCGAGCGGGCTTTTTCATTCCCACGCCTCGCGCAACGACACGACGACGAGCCCCTCTTCGCCGGCAAATCCCCAACTCGTTTGAATTCAAATGATTTTGATAAAATCAAGATCATGGAACACACCTCTTCCGAACTGCATCACCGCATCGGCATCCGCCTGGTCGGTCTCGCCCGGCGATGGCGCCAGGCGCTGGATGCCCGCCTTTCGTCCGCCGGACTGAGCGACGCCACCTGGGCACCCCTGGTCCATCTGCACGAGCTCGGCGACGGTATCTCGCAGAGCGAACTGGCCGCGGCGGTCGGGCTCGACGGCTCCAGCCTGGTCCGCTTGCTCGACATCCTGGTCGAACAGGACTTGATCGAGCGGCGCCCCCACGCGGTCGACCGCCGCGTCAAGCTGGTGCACCTGACGGCGGACGGACGCCGGACCGTGGCCTCCATTCGCAAACGACTGAGAGCCATCGAAAGCGAATTGCTGGCCGACGTCGAGGATGGGGATGCGCAAGCCATGCTGCGCGCCTTCGAGAAGATCGAAGCCCGGATCGCCGCAGCGGGCTGAAGGACACCCATGACCACCCGCCGCGCGTCCATCCGCCATCTGCTGGCAGCCGCCCGCATCCGCGAGAGTTTCACCCTCGCGACCCCGCCCTCGCTGCGCAACGCCGCAGTGGCCGGCATGCAGACGTCCCTGGCGGTGTTGATCGCCGTGACTGCGACCCACCTGTCGCCCTGGGCGCAGCTCGAAGGCTTTCCCGCGCTGGGCGCCCTGGCCGCGCTCTTCGGCCGCTTCGCACCGGGCCGACGGCGCCTGGCGATCGTCGCCACGTCGGGCGTGCTGCTCACCGCATCGGTCGGACTGCTTTCGCTGGTCGCGCAGGCAGGCGCCGCGCCCGCGACGATGCTGCTGTGCCTGGCGGTGCTGGCGGGGATCCTGAGCGCACTGGTGGGCCGATGGCGGATCGGCGCCCCCGGGGCCGTCATCTTCGTCTTCGCGGCCTGCGCCGCGGTCGGGCCCGCAGAGAGCTGGCGCACCGTGGCCGAACGCACGATCTTCACGGCGGCCGGCGCGGCCATCGCCTGGCTGGTCTGCCGCCTGACGGACCGGCTGCGCGCACAGGCATCGGCGCCCGTCGTCGAGCTGCGTGAAGCGGCCCCGCCGACGGGGCCTCAGCTGATCGCAGCCGCGCGCATCGCGTGCTGCGCGGCCATCGCGGCGCTGCTGGCCCTTGCCGCCGGCTGGTCCCATCCGGCCTGGGCGGCGATCGGCGCGACGGCGGTGCTGCAAGGCAGCCACCTGCACGTCACGATGCATCGCGCCGTGCAGCGCACGATCGGCACCCTCGTCGGTTCGGGCATCGCCTGGGTCATCCTGGCGAACCATCCGTCCTTCTGGCTGGTGCTGCTGGCGGTGGTCGTGCTGCAGTTCATCACCGAACTGGTGATCGGCTTCAACTATGTCTTCGGCCTGGTCTGCGTCACGCCGATGGCCCTGCTCATGACCTCTCTCGCGGCGCCTTCGGCCGCCGTCGGCATGCCCCTCACGCGCGTGCTCGACACGGCGCTGGGCGCACTGATCGGCGTTGCGTTCGCGGTGGTGTTTTCAACGCTGGACGACCGGGCCCACCTGGCGGCGCATCATGCCAGGACGCGGCCCGGCTAGCAGGCCCTTGCGAGCCTCTGGCGGGGCGTCTGCGCGCTCCCTAAGCGGTGAATGATTGATTTCCCCGCAGAGCCGCCCCATCAAGAATCCAAGACGCTCTGCACCGCCTCCACGGCGAACTCCCATGGCAGGCGGTCGGCAGCCAGTAGCTTCCAGATACGCCCCTCCCGCAGCGCGAGCAGGGCTTCGGACGCGCGGGTGATTCTCACGATTCGAAAGTCATGCAGGTCGGCTCCAGATCAAGCGCTCATGCCGCGGACGAAACAGCGTCAGATCGACGGCTTCATCATCAGGCGCATCGATGTCGACGGGTACGCGGCGAGCATATCTTCAATCTGAATTCGTTCAACTCGTCACCTGCAGGCGCCCTTCCCCTGCATTTCCCGCTACAGCAGCGGCTCGATGATTCGTCGGGCCTGCAACAGGCAGTCGGCAAACGAGCGCCGGAACCCAATGGCGTCGATGGCATCGAATTCCGCCTCCGCCAGTTCGGACCTCTCATGCAGGCGCATCAGAAACGTCGCACCATGCCTGCTCAAAAATCGCGCAACGGCTTGAATTGCATCGGGCTCCGCGTCAGCCACCGCGCACAAGTCGTAAAGGTCACGGGCCTTTGCGTGATAACCGCGGTACCACATCTTCTTCGCGATGATTTCGGCGCAGGTCTCGATCTTGATTTCATGTCCAGCGTACGAGACCACATCGAAGGGCCGGTCGGTCAATGGCGTACCCACCACGATGTCGATTTCACCCGACGGCAGGTATAGCTTGATGAACTCCGAGTTCTCTTCGTAGTCCGTGCTGATCTGCTCTGCGACCTCGCTGAGGCGGGGATTGAGATAGCCGAGATACTGGGGATCGTTCACGAACAGGTCGATGTCCTTGCTCTGTCGATGGCCGATCCTGAGCATCAACACCGTGCCGCCGCCGAAGGTCCACCACGGATGATGAAAGTGGCTCTCCAGGTGGTCCATCAGAGTGAGTGCGTGGGGGAAGAGTTCCATCCACACGCCGGGCCTGCTCATGTCAGGCAGCGGTCTCATTGCCAAAGCTCGCGGCTGCTCTTGAGATCGTGGGCCAGTTCGCGCATGTGCTTCCAAACCTGCGCACGATCCACCCGCTCCTCCCTATGCAGTTGCTCCACCACGGAAGCCAGCAAGGCGACGGGTGCCTCGTCGAGCAAGGCATGCATGTGGGGAAGCAAACCCTTCGGCACCGAGCCGGTGATCAAGGCATCACGCAACTTGGGCGGGCTTAGGGGTACCTTGTAGCTGACGCTGGCAGTCCGCGCGGCGATGTCCAACGCGTGACTCTTTCCGCCTTCAGCCTGGTTGCTTCGCGAGCGCGGGGCCGTGATCGTCACGGACAATCCGAGTGCTTCAAGCAGCTTGGCGGCCCTCGTCATGCTCAAGTCCTTGATGGTTCCCTTTTCCACCTGGTTGACAGTCGCGCGCGATAGGCCACTGAGCCTGGCCAGGGTCATTTGGGTCAACCCCATGTCAGAGCGGCGGACACGCACGGCAGCGCCGAGTTCGAAGATCGCAGACATGGTCTGAGCCTAGCCATCGCCGTCAATGATGTCAAATATATTTGACTTTCAGACGGGTGCAGCGAGACAAGATCGAACGCCCGCTCACGGCGTGATGGCCACCTTGAGCACCCCGTCGCGCTGGTTGGCGAACAGTTCGTAGGCCGCCTCGATGTCGTCGAGCTTGAAGCGATGCGTGACCAACGGCTTCAGGTCCACGCGCCCCGAACCGACGACGTCCATCAACCGGCGCATGCGCTCCTTGCCGCCGGGGCACAGCGTGCTGACGATCTTCAGATCGCCGAGGCCGGCGGAGAAGGCGCCGAGCGGAATCCGCAGATCGCTCGAATACACGCCAAGGCTGGACAGCGTGCCGCCCGGTCGCAGCACGCGCAGCGACGACTCGAAGGTGCCTTGCGTGCCGAGCGCCTCGATCGCGACATCGACGCCGCGCCCGTCCGTCAACGCCATGATCTGTTCGACCGGATCGCCCTGCTTGAAGTCCACGACGTGGTCGGCGCCGAGGCTGCGGGCCACGTCGAGCCGCGCGCGCACCGTGTCGACGCCGATGATGGTGGTGGCGCCCATCAGCTTCGCACCGGCGACCGCGCACAGGCCGATGGGCCCGAGCGCGAAGACCACGACGGTGTCCCCGATCCTCACCTTGCCGCTTTCGGCGCCCGAGAAGCCCGTCGACATGATGTCCGGGCACATCAGCACCTGTTCGTCCGTGAGGCCATCCGGGATCGGGCTGAGGTTGGCCATGGCGTCCTTGACCAGCACATATTCGGCCTGGCAGCCGTCGATGGTGTTGCCGAACTTCCAGCCGCCCATGGCCTTGAAGCCATGCCGGGTACCCACGCCGTCCTGCGAACCGCAGCCGCACAGGCAGGCGTAGCTGTGGCCGCTGGGCGTGATGGCGCCGGCGATCACGCGCTGGCCCTCCTGGAAGCCGGCGACCGCCGAACCCAGCTTCTCGATCACGCCGACCGGCTCGTGGCCGATGGTCAGGCCGCGCTCGACCGGGTACTCGCCCTTGAGGATGTGAACGTCCGTCCCGCAGATCGTGGTGGTGGTGACGCGGATCAGGGCATCGAGCGGACCGACGTCGGGAATCGGCTTCTCGTCGAGCACGATGCGGCCCTTTTCGACAAAGATGGCGGCTTTCATTTTCTTCATGGCAAGACCCTTTCTTTCAGTCCGTCCATTGGACGCGATGCGCGTGACGCCGGCTTGACCTCGCGCAACAACGACCGAGAAAAACGCCGCCGGCGCCAGGCCCGCGCCGAAGCCTTCAGCCCTTGGACGTCATGTAGCCCATCCACGGCCAGTAGGTGAGCGCGAAGACGACCAGCAGCACGGTGGCGGCCGCCGTGATCGCGAGCCCGGTGCGCACGAAGTCGCGCGCCTCGAAGGTGTCGGTGCCGTAGGCGATCATGTTCTGCGGCGCGTTCACCGGCAGGATGAAGCCGAAGCTCACCACGAACTGCAGCAGCATCGTCATGCCCACCACGTTGAGGCCGGGCGTCTGCACCGCCATGAGCACGCTGATCACGATCGGGATCATGGTCGAGGCCAGCGCCGTGGCGCTCGCGAAGCCGAGGTGGATCACGATCAGGAACAGCGACAGCAGCATCAGGATCGCGAACGCGCCGGCCTGCTGCAGCCCCAGGTGATGGACGATCAGGTTGGCCAGCCAGCCGGCGGCATTGGTCCTGAGCAGCGCGGTGCCGACGCTGATGCCGACCGCGAACAGCACCACCGTGCCCCACGGAAAGCCGCGCTGCGATTCCTTCCAGTCCATCACGCCGATACGCGGCAGCAGCATCAGCGCGATGGCGGCGATGGTGGTCGACGAGGTGTCGAAATCGTGCAGCACCTTCTCGGTCGACCAGAAGCCCAGCAGCGCGAGCACTAGCACGAGCAACTTCCATTCGCGGCCCGTCATCGGTCCGATCGCATCGAGTTGCTGGCGGATCGTGGCCTTGCCGCCGGCGATCTCGGTCATCTCGGGCTTCAGCATCCGGGTCATGATGAAGTAGAGCGCGACGCTGAGCAGGGCCGAGAACGGCGCCCCGGCGATGAACCATTCGGTCCAGGTGATGTTGACGCCGAACTGCTTCTCGATGAAGCCGACCGCCACCATGTTCTGTGCCGCCGCGGTCTTGATGCCGACATTCCAGACGCTGGCGGTCTGCGCCGCCGTGATCACCAGCAAGGCGGCGAAGCGGCTGCGCTTGTCGACCTTGAAGGCCAGGATGAAGCCCATCATGATCGGCATCAGGCAGGCCACGCGCGCCGTGGTGCTGGGCACGATGAAGGACAGCAGGAAACCCACCGCCATGGCGCCGATCACGATGCGGTTGGTGCGCGCATCGACCTTCGACAGCACCACCAGCGCAATGCGGCGGTCGAGCCCGGTGGCGGTCATCGCCGCGGCGATGAAGCAGGCCGCCGCCACCAGGGCCACGGCGCTGCTGGCAAAGCCCGACAGCGCCAGCCCGAGCGCGGCGGCCGTCCCCATGTCGGCGCCGGCGGGCTTGGCCGCGTCGGGCGTGTAGGCCAGCAGGAAGATCATCAGGGCGCCGATCACCACCGCGCTCACGGCGTAGTCGAGCGCCTCGGTCATCCAGACGATCACGGCGAAGGCCAGGATGGCGAGCATCACCTGTCCGGCCTGGGGCAGGCCCTGGGCCGCGGGCATCGATACGATCGCGAGCAGGGCCGCAAGCGCGGCGACGAGGCCGGCGCGCTTGACGATCGAGACCGGCGCCGGCGCGGCGGCAGGCGTGGGCGGGGCGATGGCGTTCATGGTTCTCCTGGTTCCAGATCCGGTCGATCTTCGGCGCTGGACTGGCGCCGGCCTTTGACATGGATCATCTCAGGTGAACGCGGCCCTGCGCCGGCCCTGCGCCAGCCCGGCGCCTCAGGTGCTGCGTCGATCGACGCGCATGCGCCGCAGCGGCGCGAGCGGAAGGTCCGTGCCGGGCAACAGGTCGGCCAGCGTGACGCCATCCAGGTGCGCCATGAAATCGTGCAGCGCGCCCTGCAGCACGCCGGCGAGGCGACAGTTGCCGGTCAGTGCGCAATGGTCATTCGTGCCGAAGCACTCGACCAGGTCGAAATCCGGCTCGACGCTGCGCACCACCGCGCCGAGGTTGATGTCCGCGGGCGCATGGGCCAGACGCATGCCGCCGCCCTTGCCGCGCACGGTCTCGATCCAGCCCTGCAGGCCGAGCTGGTGCGTCACCTTCATCAGGTGCGCCTCGGAAACGCCGTGGGCCTGCGCGACCTCGGCGATGGTGCACAGCCGCTGCGGCTGCTGCGCCACGTACATCAGCAGGCGCAGCGCGTAGTCGGTCATCATCGTCAGGCGCATGGGGCTTTCCGTTCACTTCGTCGCACGCAGGCGCAGGCCGGGCTTGAGCACCTGCGGCGCGGCCGCCGCGTCGACGCGGGGCCGGATCATCACGGGGAAGAAGCGCCACAGGTACAGCGCGAAGGCGAGCACCCAGGCGCCGGCCGACGCATGCAGCGAGCCGAGCGCCAGGTCCGTCGGCAGCAGGGCCAGCAGGCGCAGCGCGGCGGCGGCGATCACGAGCAGGTAGCAGGCCACCAGGGTGCGGTCCGCGCGCAGGGGCCGCCCCAGGTGGCCCAGGGCCGTGCGCGTCACCATGCCGATGATCAGCACCGACAGGCCGGCCACGGCGATCACGTGCACCGGCCAGGCCGCCCGCAGCACCCAGCCCGCCGCGTGCGCGGCCGCCACCAGCAAGCCTGCGCCGAGCGCGGCATAGCCGAGATACAGCACCCACAGCAGCGGCGCGCGCCGCACCGCCCAGGGCTTCCAGGCCATGACCTGCAGCAGTGCGATGGCACCGGCCACCGCCAGGGCCGCGGCCATGGCGGGCATCAGGCCCAGCAGCCCGAAGCCGATGGCCAGGCCGCCCGCGCCAACCTGCCAATGGCCGCTGCGCGTGTGCATGGGGATCGACAGGCCGGGCAGCGCGCGCATCGCGAAGAACGGAATCACGCGGCGCGCCAGCAGCAGTGCGATCACCGCCATGCACAGCAGGCCGGTGTCCAAGCGCTGCATCAGCAGCGCTTGGTCGCCCAGCCCGGCCGCGCGCAGGTACAGCGCATCGGCCACGCCAAGTGCCAGCACGAGCGGCGGCACGCCGTAGTTGCGCCGGCTGCGTGCGCCGTAGATGGCACGGCCCAGCGCGGCCGCGGCCCAGCCGAAGAACAGCAGTTCGCAGCACGCGGCCAGCCAGAAGGCGCCCTGCCCCGGCACGAGAAAGCCCACCCGCGCCAACACCCACAGCACGCTCAGCACACCCAGGGCGCGCCCCTTCAACGGATTGATCCCGGTCCAGTTGCTGCCCGCCGTGAGGAGGAAACCCACCGCGATGGTGGCGATGAAGGCCCAGAGCATCTCGTGCGCATGCCAGGCAACGCCGGCCAGCGTGCCGCCGAGCCAGCCTGGCGCGAACACCCACAAGGCCACCGAGACCGCGGCCCAGAAGCTGCCCGCCAGATAGAGCGGCCGGAAGCCCAGCTCGAGGAAGGCCTTCCACTGCGGCGGCGGCGCCCTCGTGCCCGCGGGCTCTTCGATGTGGAGCAGCTCAGCCATGCGACAACTCCGTGGGCAGGGCATCCGGATCGCGGCTTGCCTGGTAGCCCATCCACAGGCTTTGCGCGATGCGCTGCGCCATCGCCTGGGCCTCTTCGGCCATGGCGCGATTGGGTTGCGCGCCGGCGGTCTCGCGGAACAGGTCCAGCCAGCGCTCGAACAGCGCCGCGGTCAGGCCAGGCAGCACCGCGTGCTTGGGCATCGGCGCGCCCGTGAAACGGCCGGTGCGTCGCAGGATGGCCGACCAGAAGTCCACCAGCCTGGCCAGGTGAGGATCCCAGTCGTCGATGTGCGTTTCGAAGATCGGGCCCAGGACTTCGTCCTGGCGCACCCGCGCATAGAACGCATGGACCATGCGCGAGATTTCTTCCTTGGTGCACAACTCGGTGGCAGTCAATGTCCGCTCCTTGGCTTGCCGACGGCAACACTTCATAAGATTCATTTGCAATATATCTTATCGGCAAGCCATCTACGTGTAAACCCCAATATTTCTGTCAAATTCAATACATATAGTCCGTATAACCGGACAACCTGACATCCAATCTCGGACGTCAGCCAGACCGGGAATCCCGAGCCGCCGCGGCGTTGCCCGCGACAACGAGACCGTGATCGCCCCATGCGCATTTCGCCAACGATCGACCGTGACTCTCCGCTGCCGCTCTACGCGCAGGTCAAGCGCAGCCTGCAGGCCAAGCTCATGTCCTGGCCGGCCGAGGACGACCGCTTCTACACCGACCAGGAACTGCAGCGCATCTTCGGCGTGAGCCGGGCCACCGTGCGCCAGGCGCTGACCGAACTCGAGGGCGAAGGCCTGGTGCGCCGGCGCCGCGGCTTCGGCACCTTCGTCAACCGCGACAAGATCGAGGAGTCCTTCGCCGCGCGCAGCGACTTCTCGGGCCAATGGGCGCAGAGCGGCCGTTCGCTGCGGGTCGCCAACCTGAAGGTCGAACGCACCCCCTGCCCGGCCCATTTCGCGAAGGCGCTGGGCCTGCCCGCGCGCACCGAGGTGCTGAGCATGGAGCGCCTGCGCCTGTCGGGCGAGTTGCGCGTGGCCTGGGACCTGCGCTACATCCCGCTGGCCATTGCAGGAACGATCGCGCTCAAGGAATTCGAGAACGTCTCGCTGCTGCAGGTACTGCGGTCCCAGGTCGCGATCGAGCGCGCCGACACCCAGATCGAAGCCGCCCTGGCCGACGAGGAATATGCCGAGCGACTGAATATCCACCCGGCCGCGCCGGTCCTCGTGCGCGAGATGACCTACTTCGCAGCGGGAGGCAAACCGGCCTTCACCGGCATCTCGGTCTATCGCGCCGACCAGGTCCGCTACAAGTTCAGCGGCCCGCTCGAGCTCGATGGCGACATCGGGCGCTCCGATGTCCGCGTCAAGGCCGTCCAGCCCGCCGAGGCATGAAGCGCCCTCTTCCTTTCCCGCATCGGCCTGCATCCATGGCCCCAACTTCCACCGTTGTTTCGAGGAGTGTCGTGATGAATCGTGAACTGTTCCCGAAGATGTCTTTGTCGGTCCTGCTGGCGGCGACCCTGTCGTTCGCCGCAACGTCCTCCGCATTCGCGCAGGCCACCGTGAAAGTCGGCTCGATCCTCTCCGTCACCGGCCCCGCGGCCTTCCTCGGCGAGGACATGAAGGCCGGCATGGAGCTCGCGGTCGAGGAGATCAATGCCAAGGGCGGCGTGGGCGGCAAGAAGATCGATTGGGTGTTCTACGACGCCGAGAGCCAGACCCAGAAGGGCCTGACCGCCACGCGCCGCCTGCTCGACCAGGACAAGGTCGACATGATCGTGGGCGGCGGCAACATGAGCGGCATGGCGATCGCGATGCTCGGGCTCACCGAGAAGGCCTCGGTGCCCTTCATCTCGACCGAGGGCGCGATGGACATCGTGACGCCGGTGGCCGAGCGCCAGTGGACCTTCAAGAGCACGGCCGACGACGAGCAGGTGATGGAGCGGCTCGCCGACTACTACGCCAAGAAGGGCATCAAGAAGATCGCCTTCCTCGGCGACTCGAGCGGTTTCGGTCAGGGCGCCGCGGTCCAGCTCAAGAAGGTGGCGGCGCGCCGCGGCCTCGACGTGATGTACGAGAGCTTCAACCCCTCGGACACCGACCTCACGCCGCAGCTCGGCAAGATCAAGGCCGCCGGCGTGCAGTCGGTCATCTGCTGGACCGTCACGCCCGCCGGCGTGGTGTTCCTCAAGCAGGCGCAGCAGCTGGGCATGGAACAGATGAACCTGATCCACAGCTACGGCTTCGTCGACAAGCGCTACATGGACCTGGCCGGCGATGCGGCAAAGAACGTGCTGCTGGTGTCGGTCAAGTTCCCGATCGGCGCGCAGTTGCCCGACGGCGATCCGCAGAAGGAGCGCATCGCCGCGCTGACCAAGGCCTTCGAGGCCAAGTACAAGCGCAAGCCGAACCAGTTCGCCGCGCAGACCTACGACGCGATCTACCTCGCGCGCACCGCGATCGATCGCGCCGGCGGCGCCGACCGCACCAAGGTCCGCGACGCGTTGGCGGGCATCGACAAATGGCCGGGCGTCGGCGGCGTCTTCAATTTCAGCCCGCAGCGCCACTCGGGGCTGTCCAAGGATGACCTGGTGCTGCTGAGCTACCGCGACGGCGCCTTCCAGCTGGCCGACTACAAGTGATCCATCGCGAGGGAATGCAGCCATGACCAACGCCACCCTCTCGCAGTCCGCGGCGCCCCGGGCCCTGTTCCCCGATGCCGCCACCATCATCGATGTGCCCGAGAGCCGGTTCCCCTTGAAGCTCGGCGTCGAGAACCGGCGCATCCGCGAGCTGTTCCACACGGCGACCCGGATGCAATGGAACCCGGCCACCGACATCGACTGGGACCAGCTCCACCCGGAGCAGTACACCGACGAGCAGCGCCGCGCCGCGCGCATGTACTGGAGCCGGCGCGCCTGGGGAGAGTACGGCGCGATCTCGGAAAGCCCGGCGCTGCAGATCCGCTTCTGCCACGAGCGCTGCCCGCCGGACATGGCGCTGTTCTTCTCGATCCGCTCGCAGGAGGAATCGCGCCATGCCGAGGTCTGCTTTCGCATGGCCGAGGCCCTCGGCGGCTATTTCGACCAGCCGGCCGCAGTCGCGTTCCAGGGCTCGGTGGCCTCGCACGGCATCCGCAAGGTGGCGCTCGATCCGGCCATCTCGCTCGAAGGCACGATCGCGGCGCTGGTCTGCGCGGCCGAAGAGATCGCCTTCGACGTGTTCCGCCACCTGACCGAGATCACGGTGAACCCGGTCGCACGCCAGGTGGTCAAGGCCATCCTGCGCGACGAGGTGCGGCACTGCGCCTTCGGCTGGGCCTTCCTGGAGCAACGCATGCCGCAGATGAGCGCGCAGGAGAAGGACGTGGTGCGCCAGGCGGTCATCAACATGATCGAGAAGGTGGAGCTCAACGGCTACCACAGCTCCTGGCTCGCGCCCGCCAGCCCCTCGTCCACGGCCGAGATGGGGGTCGACGAGATCACCCACCAGGCCGGCCTGGGGGCGACCACCGAGGCCCTCGAGAAGCCGGTGTTCCTCCAATCGATCGCCGCGATGCGCGAACGCATGCGCGACAACTGGGGCATCGAGATCCCGATGTTCCGCCACCCGAAGATCGAGGGGCCGTTCTAGGCGCTGCACGCCGCTGGCCCGTTGCCTCCCCCGTCTTCCGCCGCCCGCCTTCTTCGTCGACCTTGCCAAGGAGCACCGCCGTGCCGCACCCCGATTCCGCCACCGCGTCGCCCGCACGCACCCCGATCCGCGTCGAGCGCCGCTTTCCGCTCGACCTGCGCCAGTCCGACCAGGCCATCCGCACGCTCTACGAGGATTCGAAGAAGGCCCGCTGGGCGCCCGAGATCGACATTCCGTGGGACGCCTTCGATGCCCGCGCGCACGACCCGGCCGCGCTCGATGCCGCACGGCGCGTCTGGAGCCGCCGCGCCTGGCTCGAATACACGGGCCTGGCCGAAACGCCGGCGCTGGTGATCCGCTTCTGCCTCGAACTCGACCGCGAGGCCGACCCCAAGTACTTCCTGACGGTGCGCAACACCGAGGAGGCATGGAACGTCGAGTCCTTCCATCGCTATGCCGAGGCCTGCGGCGGCTACCTGGACACGCCCGCCGACCCGCACTGGCAGCCGCTCTTCAACCGCGGACTGCACCGCGATGCGCTCGACGCCGACCGTTCGCTCGACGGCCACGTGCTGACCCATTGCACCTTCGGCGACGGCCTCGAGCATGCACTGGCCGGCGCCTGGCTCGCGCAGACCCGCGAGCCTGTCGCCAGGGCGCTGCTGGCGCGCTGCGTCGAGGCGCGCGAGCGTCATGCCCGCTTCGGGTGGCTCTACATCGAGCGGCGCGCGCCGCTGATGTCGAACGAAGAGCGCACCGCGGCCGTGCAGGCCCTGGTGCAGCACCTGATGCAGGTCGAACTGGCGGGCTCGCGCTGCGTCGGCCTTGCGACCGCGATCGACGCCTCGGCCGACATCGCCGACCTCGACCGCGTGGCCGCGGCGGGTCTCGGAGCCGCAGGCGCGCAGGCCGAGGTGCAGGTCTTCAGGCAATACCTCGCCGACTGCCGCGAACGGCTCGACGCCATCGGCCTCGAACTGCCGGCGCTCGACCATCCCCGGCTCGGCCGCCTCTGAACATCGAGCCCCTGGTGGATCAACTGCCCAACCTGCTGCTGTCCGGCATTTCGACCGGCAGCGTCTACGCGCTCGTGGCGCTCGGCTTCAACGTCATCTTCAAGAGCACCGGCGCGATCAACTTCGCGCAGGGCGAGTGGGTGATGATGGGCGGCATGGTCGCCGCCGCGGTCGTCGCCGCCCAGGTGCCGCTGGGCCTCGCGGTGCCCTGCGCGATCGCGGCCGTCGTGCTGCTCGCGCTGCTCAGCGAACGCTTCGTCGTGCGGCGCCTGCCGGTCCAAAGCCCGCTGACGGTCACGCTCGTGATGATCGCGGTGGCGATCTGCTTCAAGAGCCTCGTGATGCTCGTGCTCGGCAAGAACCCGATGAGCCTGCCGGGCTTCTCGGGCAGCACGCCGATCGTGCTCGGCGCCCTGCGCATCCATCCGCAGACCCTGTGGATCGTCGGCACCTGCGCGCTGGTCATGGTCGGCGCGCACTGGTTCTTCGAGCGCACCGTGCTCGGCCGCGCGATGCGCGCGGTCGCGGCCCAACCCGAAGCCGCGGCGCTCTGCGGCATCGAGCCGCGCATGGCGATGGCGCTGTCCTTCGGCCTGGCGGCGGCCTTCGGCGCCATCGCGGGCATCGTGATCACGCCGCTCACGCTGACCTCTTTCGACCACGGCACCGTGCTCGGCTTCAAGGGCTTTTCGGCCGCCATGCTCGGCGGCCTCGGCAGCCTGCCGGGCGCGCTGGTGGGCGGGCTGCTGCTGGGCCTGCTCGAGGCGCTGTCGGGCGGACTGCTGTCCTCGCACTTCAAGGACGCGGTCGCCTTCGTCGCGCTGCTGGCGACGCTGTTCCTGCGTCCCTCGGGCCTGCTCGGGCGCCATGCCGTGGAGCGCGTATGACACATCCCGCCGCCCTTCCCCTCGCCTCCTCGCCGCTGCGCGAGCGCAGCCTGCGCATCCGGCACGTCGCCGTGGTCTGGATCCTGTTCGCCGCCTGGCCGCTCGTCGCCGGCAACGACTACGTGCTGAGTCTCGGCATCTTCTTCTTCATCAACCTGCTGCTGCTCGGCGGGCTCAATCTCGTGATGGGCTACGGCGGGCAGATCTCGCTGTGCCAGGCCGGTTTCTTCGGCCTGGGGGCCTATCTGTCGGGCGTGCTCTCGGTACGCTGGGGCGTCCCGCCGGCGATCGGCGCGCTGGCCGCGATGGCCGGCGCGGCGCTGTCGGCCTTCGTGATCGGCCTGCCGGCGCTGCGGCTGCGCGGACACTACCTGAGCATGGCGACGCTGGGCTTCAACGCGATCCTGTCGGTGCTGTTCAACGAACTGGTGTCGGTCACCGGCGGGCCCAACGGGCTGTCGGGCGTGCCGCCGATCGCGCTGTTCGGCTTTGCCTTCGACACGCCCGCGCGCTTCTTCTGGCTCGCGTGGCTTGGGGGTCTGGCGGTGATGCTGCTCGTGGCCTCGCTGCTCGCGAGCCGCGCCGGCCGCGCCTTGCGCGCGGTCTCGGGCAGCGAGGTGGCGGCCGACAGCATGGGCATCGACCCGTTCCGCAGCAAGCTCGCGGCCTTCATGGCCTCGGCGGTGGCCGCGGGCCTGGCGGGCGCGCTCTACGTCCACTTCAACCAGTACGCCTCGCCGGAGACCTTCAGCTTCTCGGCCTCGGTGCTGCTGGTGGTCATGGTGGCCATCGGCGGCTGGGGCCGGTTCTGGGGCCCGGTGTTCGGAGCCGCGGTCTTCACCGCGGTGCCCGAGCTGCTGCGCCGCGTCCAGGATGCCGAGCTGCTCGTGTTCGGCGCCGGCATGGTGGCGGTGCTGCTGTTCCTGCCCGGCGGCATCGCGAGCCTCGCCGCCCGCCTCGGCCGCCGCAAGAAGACCGTGGCCCCGGAGCCGAAGAAAGAAAAGGTGACGCGCCATGGCCTTGCCTGAAGCAACCCTGGAGCGCGCGCCCGTCCCCGGCCTCGCCGCCGCGCCCGCGCCGGGCCCCGCGCTCGAGGTGCAGTCGCTGAGCGTGCGCTTCGGCGGCCTGCACGCGGTGGACCAGCTCTCGTTCACGGTCGCGCCCGGCATCATCAAGGGCATCATCGGCCCCAACGGCGCCGGCAAGACCACCCTGTTCAACGCCATCGCCGGCGTCACGGCGCCCACGCTCGGAAGCGTCAGGCTCGACGGCCGCGACATCACGGCGCTGCGTCCGCACCAGCGCGCGGCGCTCGGCCTCTCGCGCACCTTCCAGAACCTGCAGCTGTTCCCGGCGATGAGCGTGCTCGAGAACGTCATGGTCGGCGCCCATCCGCGCCTGGCCGGCGGCTGGTGGTCGGGCCTCTTCGGCGGCGCGCTGGCCGAGGAGCGCAGTGCCGAAGCCGAGTCCTGGCGCCTGCTCGCGCTGCTGGGGCTCGAGGCGCGCGCCGGCACGCTCGCGGCGGACCTCGGCTTCGCCGATGCCAAGCTGCTCGAGATCGCGCGTGCGATGGCCTCGAAGCCGCGGCTGCTGCTGCTCGACGAACCGATCGCGGGCGTGCCGCTGGCGGAGCAGAACCGCATCCTCGAAGTGATCCGAGCGATCAATGCAGACGGCGTGACCGTGGTGCTGGTCGAGCACAACATGCGGGTCGTGATGAGCGCCTGCGACGAAATCCTGGTGATGAACCACGGCAAGCGGCTCGCCGAGGGCCGGCCCGCGGAAGTTTCGCGCAACCCGGAGGTGATCCGCGCCTACCTGGGTGGGGAGGCGGCGCATGCCCCTGCTTGACATCCAGGGCCTGCACGCGGGCTACGGCGCCTCCGACGTGCTGCACGACGTCGCGATCGCGCTGGAGCCCGGCTCCTTCCATGCCTTGATCGGCGCCAACGGCGCCGGCAAGTCCACCACGATGAAGGCGCTGTCGGGGCTGTTGCGGCCGGTGCGCGGTTCGATCGCGTTCGCGGGCGAGGACATCGCGCGGCTGCCGGCCGCGCGCATCGTCTCGAAGGGCTTCGCGCTGGTGCCCGAGGGCCGGCGCGTGTTCGGTCCGCTGAGCGTGAAGGACAACCTCCAGATGGGAGCCTTCACCGACCTGTTCCCGCGGCGCAAGGGCCATCTCGACGATCGGCTGGCCTTCGTGCTGTCGACCTTTCCGCGGCTGGAGGAAAGGCTCGCCCAGGCCGCGGGCACCTTGTCGGGCGGCGAACAGCAGATGCTCGCCATCGGCCGCGCGCTGATGTCGGGCCCGCGCCTGCTCGCGCTCGACGAACCGTCGATGGGGCTCGCGCCGGTGATCGTCGAGCAGGTCTTCGCCGCGCTCAAGCAGCTGCAGCGCGGCGGGCTGACGATCCTGGTGTCGGAGCAGAACGCGAGCATCACGCTCGCCCATGCGGACATCGGCCACGTGATGGAAAGCGGCGCGATCACGCTCTCGGGCCCGGCCGCGGCCTTGCGCGACGACGACCGCGTGCGGGAGGCCTACCTTGGACTTTGAGCCCGCCGACCCCCAGCTGTTGCCGCCGGTGGACCCGGCCCTCGAAAGCGAATACGCCCTGCGCTCGCGGCACCCCGAGCGCAATGCGGTCTACGAGCGCCAGGCGCGCGCGAGCGCCGATCTGCGCCGCGCCATGCCGGGGCTCCAGACGCGGCGCTATGCCGCGTCGAAAGGATGCCTGCTCGACTTCCTGCCGGCGCCGCATCCGGTCACGGCAGCCGCGCCGCTGTTCGTCTTCATCCACGGCGGCTACTGGCGGGCGCTGGAGCGCGGCATCTTCACCTTCCTCGCCGCCCCCTGGCTCGAACGCGGCGTCCACGCGGCCTTCATCGGCTACGACCTGGCGCCGGCGCTGCGGGTGTCGGACATCGTCGCGGAGGTCGGCGAGGCGATGGCCTGGCTGCGCGGGCACGCGCAGGACCTCGGCGTCGATAGCGCGCGCATGCTCGTGGCCGGCCATTCCGCCGGCGCGCAGCTCGGCGCCTGCGTGCTCGACGGTCCGCAGGGCTGGCAGGCCGCGGCCTTCGTCGGCGTCAGCGGCGTCTATGACCTCGAGCCCTTGCGCCACACCAGCATCAATGCCGACATCCGGCTCGACGAACGCGAGGCGCGCGCGCTCAGCCCGATGGCCCGCCCGGCCGGGCGCGCGACGAAACACCTGCTGGCCGTGGGCGGCGCCGAGACCGAAGGATTTCGCGGCCAGTCGATCGACTTTGCGGAGCACCTGCGGCGCGCGGGCTGCGCGGCGACGCTGCGCATCGCGCCGGAGCGCACCCATTTCGACATCCTCGACGACCTCGGCGATGGAGGCAACGCGCTGTTCCGCGATGCCTTCGCGCTGCTGGCCCCTCCGTGAATCCCCACCTCCCATGGCCATGAAAAAACACAACCCTTCCACCATCGCCGCGCCGGCCGGCGCCTACTCGAACGGCGTCTCGGCGCCCGCTGGCGGCCGCTGGCTCCACATTGCCGGCCAGGTCGCGATCGATGTCGACGGCACGGTCCCCGAGAGCTTCGAAGCGCAGGCGCATGTGGCCTGGCGCAACCTGCTCGCCGTGCTGGCCGATGCCGGCATGGGCGTGGCCGACCTGGTCAAGGTGAACCACTTTCTCGTGGACGCCAGCGACATGGCCGCCTATGCGGCCGTGCGGGCCGGCTACCTCGGCGATGCGCGGCCGGCTTCGACGCTGCTGATCGTGCAGGCGCTGGCCCGTCCGGCGTGGCGGGTCGAGATCGATGCCGTGGCCTGGAAGGCGCAGGGCTGAATCGCAGGCGCGGGCGACCCTTCGCAGACGGCACGACGATGACTCTTCCCTCGTCTCCAGCCACGCATCCGGCGCCCGAACCGCATGCCGCGATGGCGGCGCTTCTCGCGCGTCTTGCGGCGGCCCGCACCGGGCAGCCGAGCCGCTATGCACTGCCCTTTCCGGAGGCGCGCGCGCAACTCTTGGCCGAGCGCGAGCCCTGGCTCGACGACGGTCCGCCGTGCGAGCTTTCGTCGCGGCGGCTCGAAGCGCAAGGCCGCTCGGTCGACCTGCAGATCGTCCGGCCGCGACGCTGCGAAAGCCGTCGCGTGGCGGTCTACCTGCACGGCGGCGGCTGGTGCGTGGGCTCGCCGCGCACCCACGAGTCCATCGTGCGGCGGCTGGCCGAGGCCCTGTGCTGCGAGATCTGGTCCGTCGACTACGCGCTGGCGCCCGAGCATCCCTACCCTGCGGGTCTGCAGGACTGCATCGCGGCGATCGACCAGGCGGCGCTGGAACACCCGGGCGCCCGCATGATCGTGGCCGGCGATTCGGCCGGCGCCAACCTCGCGCTCGAGGCAACGATCCGACTGCGCGATCGCCAGCGCACCGAGGGCCGGCAGACGAATCGCGCCTGGCCCGAGGCGCTGCTGCTGTTCTATGGCGTCTACACCCGGTCGTTCGCGGGCGCGAGCATGACGGCCTTCGGCGATGGCCGCCATGGCCTGTCGATCGCGGCGCAGGAGCGCTATCTGCGCGCCTACCTGGGCCAGGAACCCGGCCCTGAGGGCGATCCGGACGCTGCAATGCCGCCTCACACGGCCTTTGCGCTCGATGGCGGCGTCGACCTCGGCGCCCTTCCGCGTGCCTTCCTGCTGGCGGCCGAGATCGACATCCTTCGCGACCAGACACTCGCCCTGGCCGCGGCGCTGCGAGCCTCCGGCAACTCCGTCGAAACCATGGAAGTGCCTGGGGTGACCCATGGCTTCCTGGCCTATGGCAAGGCGTTGCCGGGCGAGGTGGATGGCGCGATCCGAGCGGCGGCGGACTTTGCGCTTCGGGTTCGTTGACGAAGAGGGCTGGTCGGGAACCCGACGTCGAACCAGCACGGCCTGCAACCGACCGTCAGACCAATCGACGCGCGTCCTTGAGAAGCAAGAGCAACTGCTGTTCACGGACTGGCGACGGTTCGAAGCCAAACCGCCGATAGAACCGCTCCGCGTCCTCGTCGATGGGATGAGTCAGCATGGCCCGAACACCGGCCTGATCGGCGATGACGAGCGTGCGCCGAATCGCCTCCTGCAGCATGCCGACTCCGATACCGCATCCCTGGTCCGACAACGACACGGCGAGCCTCGCCAGGATGATCACCGGTATCGGATAGCTGCCCATGCCCTTGCGCACACGATCAGGCGCTTCGAGCGTATCGATCTGCCCCACTGTCAAGCTGAAGTAGCCGGCAACGCGCGTGTCGTCCGCGACCACATAGGTTTTGGCCGAGCCGCTGGCCTGCGCCTGCCGTGCATGCCGCGCCAGCCAGTCGTTGAGCGCGAGCTTGCCGCAATCGAATGCATCCAGCCGATGGCTGGCATCCAGTGACCGCGGCGCACTCAACGCCATCAGGTATTCCAGGGTGTGCGCCGGGAGAACAGATCTTTCAAGCCAGGATTGTCCTGTTCCGGTCGATCCAACAGCGACAGCAGTGCTTGCGATTGACTGCCGCTCACCAGAAACAGCCTCTGATCGAGCAAGGTCTGCTCCGCGGCCTGATAAGCACTGTCGAGGATGAAATCCGTCATTGATTTGTTGGATGCTTCGGCCGCTCGGCGCAGCACAGCCTCCTGCTGAGGCGTCGCGCGCAACCCGAGGCGAGCGGAGCGAGTGGCGGTTGGCATGGCGGCTTCCTTGCGTCGATGTACGTCATGTTAGTACAAACGACGCACAATCGCAAGTCTACAGACCCCCTGATACCCCGCCATCCCAGTTCTCAAGCGCCAGCCCACGCCAGGCTACCCCCGAACTCGCACAGTACGATTCAGCCCCATGGAATACCAGGACCACCCGCTCCGTTCGAGACCTCTGCTGCCGTAGCCCATGAACCTGAGCTACTTCTGCCCCTTCTTCGCCGCGAGCATCGCAGGCGTCTTCGTTGCCGGTGGCGTCTGGAAGCAACTGCGGCCCCACGCGATCGGATGGGACGCGGTGGTCGCGGCCACCCTCTTGACCGGTGTCGCGATTGCCATCATCCGCATTCCACTGCATCCTTGAACCTGCGACCGACGATGTCTCTCCCGGCGGGCGATCGCCGAGCACGTGGATCATCGATCGAGTTTGAGGAACAGGTCGCGGTCGGGGGCGAAGTTCGCGTACAGCGGCAGCAGCGCGCCGCCGATGGCGCGCGCATCGGCGCCGATCGCGCCGGCCAGCACCTTGGGGCGGGCCACGCCTTCCCAGCTGTAGCGGTCGAGCGCGCCGTCGACCGCCGCGAGCACCTCGGCGAGCATCTCGCGGCTGAACGACCCGTCGATGATCACCCCGTCGAGCTCGAGCAGCGCCGTCGCGCTGTGGATCGCCAGTGCGATCGCCGGGCTCATCTGCTGCATCCACGCGCGCGTGACCGGCAGCCATGGCGGCGCGACCGCGCGTGCGTCCGCCACGGCGCCGACATCGAGCCCCGCCTCCGTGTACAGCGCCTCCAGCGTGAAGAGCGACGCCATGCTCAGCAACTGGGGCGGCGGTGCGCCGTCGGCGCCGCCCAGGCCGAGCGACATCGACCCCACGGCGCCCGCGTTGCCGGCCCCGCCGCTGCGCAAGTGGCTGTCGATCACCAGCCCGCCGCCGATGAAGGTGTCGATGAAGACGTACAGGAAGCTGCGGATGCTGCGTCCGCGCCCGGCCACCAGTTCGGCGACGCAAGCGGCCGTCGTGTCCTTGACCAGCTCGACCGGCAGCTGAGTCATGGCCGCCACCCGCGCGCGGATGTCGATCGCAGTCCACTTGCCGGCCTGCTCCGGCGCCACGCCGAGCAGCGATTGCCAGCCGCCCAGCGACAGCGGGGCCGCGATGCCGATGCCATGCAGCAGCTGCGCGCGCTTGGGCCCGAGCGCCTTGCGCAGCGTCGCCAGGCGCGCACGGATCTCGTCGAACAGCGTGTCGGGGTCGGGGAACTCGTAGTCCAGCGTGAGGCGCTCGCGCACCTGGGCCGTGAAATCGACCAGCAGCACGTCGAGGCTGCGCCGGCCGATCTTGATGCCGATCGAGAAGGCGCCATCCGGGTTCAATGCCATCGGCACCGACGGCTGGCCGATCTTGCCGCGCACCGGTGCGTGCTTGAGCACCAGCCCGTCGGCTTCCAGCCGCGCGATGATGATCTGCACCGTCTGGGCCGTGAGGTTGGTCAGGCGCGCGATTTCGGCCTTCGGCAGCGCGCCATGCAGGCGGATCGCCTGCAGCACCACGCGCTCGTTGAACTGGCCCATGCCCACCTGGTTGGAGCCGCGCGGGCGCAGCCGAACTGCAGTCTCGCCACTGTTCATGGCGCGAGTTCGCGGTCGATCATGCCTTGGAGTGGCTCGGGGCCGAGCCATGGAGGGAGGTTCATTGGCATGTTGGAAAGTATCGGGCGCGGGTGTCAGTAGAGGGCTTCGGCGGGCAGCTCATCGGGACGCATCGCACCCGTCATCACCGCGACCGTGTCGCTCATGCTGATCTTCTTCGGATTGACGATGCAGGCGCGCTTGCCGAGCCGCGCGATGTGGATCCGATCGGCGATCTCGAACACATGCGGCATGTTGTGGCTGATCAGGATCACCGGCAGGCCCTTGTCGCGCACGCGCCGGATCAGCTCGAGCACCATGTTGCCCTCCTTCACGCCGAGCGCGGCGGTCGGCTCGTCGAGGATCACCACGTGCCGCGCGAAGGCCGCGCTGCGCGCCACCGCCACGCACTGGCGCTGCCCGCCGGAGAGGGTCTCGACGGCCTGCGTCATCGAGCGGATGCCGACCTTCAGGTCGTTCATCCGCGCGGTGCTTTCGTCGAGCATCTTCTTCTTGTCGATGATGCGCAGCAGGCGGGACAGGAAGCCGGTCTTGATGATCTCGCGGCCGAGAAAGAGGTTCTCCGCAATGGTCATCGCCGGCGCCACGGCCAGGTCCTGGTAGACGGTCTCGATGCCTTCGCGGCGGGCGTCGATCGGCGACTTGAAGTGGATGGTCTTGCCGTCGAGCTTGATCTCGCCTTCGTCCGGAATGGTGGCGCCCGACAGGGCCTTGATCAGCGACGACTTGCCGGCACCGTTGTCGCCGATCACCGCCATGATCTCGCCCGCGCGCAATTCGAAGTCGGCGCCGTCCAGTGCGATGACGTTGCCGTAGCGCTTGACCAGGCCGCGCGCTTCCATCACGAGCGGCGGCGTGCCTTGGGATGGCGTGTTCATCAGCGGGCTCCCTTGCGTGACAGCTGATCGGTCGTGACGGCGAGGATGACGAGCACGCCCGTGATCAGGACCTGGTAGACCGAGGACACGCCCATCAGCGTGAGTCCGTTGCGGAACACGCCGACGATCAGCGCGCCCAGCAGGGTGCCCAGGATGATGCCGCGGCCGCCGAACAGGCTGGTGCCGCCGAGCACAACCGCCGTGATGGCGTCGAGGTTCTCGGTCTGCCCCGCGTTCGGGTCGCCGACACCGGTGCGCGCCACTGAGAGCAGCGATGCGATGCCGTAGAACAGGCCCGCCGTCACATACACGCCCAGCAGCACCCGGTCGGTCGCAATGCCGGTCAGGCGCGTGGCCTCGGGGTTGTTGCCCACGGCATAGACGTGGCGGCCCGGTTGCGTGTCGCGCAGGCCCCACCACATGAGGACGTACATCGCGATCATGAGCAAGGTGCCGTAGTTGACGGCCGCGCCACCGAGCGAGATGGTGTTGCCGAAGAAAGTCATCGCCGGCGGCAGGTCGGTCACGGTCTGGGCACCCGAATACAGCTGCGTGATCGCGAACGCGATGTTCATCGTGCCCAGCGTCACGATGAACGGAGGCAGGCGGATGCGGGTCACGAGCAGCCCGTTGAGCAGGCCGAAGGCCATGCACGCGAGCAGCCCGCACAGGATCGCGAGGTACTCGTTCATGCCGCCGGCCACCGCCAGCTTGGTCATCACGATGCCGCCGAGCGCCATCACCATGCCGCAGCTGAGGTCGATGCCCGCCGTCAGGATGATCAGCGTCTGGCCGATCGCGATCGTGCCCACCACCATCACCTGCTGCAGGATCAGCGAGAAGTTCTGCACCGACAGGAAGCGGTCGCTCTGCGTCGTGAAGAAGACGACCGCCAGCAGCAGAGCGATCAGCGGGCCGAGCGTGGCGACGGGCGGAAGCCTGGAGGACTTGGTCGATGTCATGGCGTCTCCGGATCGTTCGGTGAACTCAGCAGCCGACATGAGTGCCCCCTACTTGTTGCCCCAGCAGAGATCGGTGCCGACCTTGGTGTCCTTGCTCTCCACACCGCCCATCGGCTTGTCGGTGATGAGCGTGACGCCGGTGTCGGTATAGCCCTTGACCTTCTTGCCGTCCTTGGCGTACTGGACGCCGGCCGCGACACCCATCGACGCCATCTTGAGCGGGTATTGCTGCGAGGTGGCCGCGATCACGCCGGCCTTGACGTTCTTCACGCCGGCGCAGCCGCCGTCCACCGAGACGATGACGACGCCCTTTTCCTTGCCCGCCGCCTTCAGCGCCTGGTAGGCGCCCGCCGCCGCGGGTTCGTTGATCGTGTAGACGACGTTGATGTCGGGGTTCTTCTGCAGGCAGTTTTCCATCGCGGTCTGGCCCTTGGCCTGGTCGCCGAAACTGTCGGCCATGCAGACGATCTCCGGGCTCTTCGAGAGCTCGTTGCTCTTCGCGTCGGCCGCCTGCAGCCCGAAGCCCGACATGAAGCCGTTGTGCCGCTGCGCGCCGACCGGGTGGCCCGGGAACAGGTCCAGCGTGGCGATCCTGGCCGGCTTGCCGGCCATGGCGGCCTTGGCGTACTGGCCGATGAGCTGGCCGGCCTTGTAGTTGTCGGTGGCGAACAGCGCGTCGGTGGCGTCGACCGGGTCGGCCGGGCTGTCGAGCGCGATGAACATCACGCCCTTTTCCTGCGCCTTCTTGATCGCCGGCACGATGGCCTTCGAATCGCTGGGCGTGATGAGAATGGTCTTGGCGCCACCGGCGATCATGTTCTCGATGGCCGTCACCTGACCGGCGTTGTCGCCATCGGTCTTGCCGGCTGCGCTGAGCAGCTTCGCGCCCTGCGCGGCGGCCGCGGCCTGCGCCCCTTCCTTCATCTTCACGAAGAAGGGGTTGGTGTCGGTCTTGGTGATCAGCCCGATCACCGGCGGGTCCGCCGCGTTCGAGATGCCTGCGGCACAGAGGCCCGCGGTGATGGTGAAAGCGATCCGAAGCTGTGTCTTCAACATGAGGCGTCTCCGTGTGCGTCGAGCGGTCGGCGAGCCGACTGCGGATTTTCTTGAGGCCGGCGCCGCGATGCGGGGATGCATGGCGGCGTGAGAAGAATTGTGGGCATGCCGACTTAATAAATCAATTAGATTTATTAGGTACTTTCCCGGGGTCTGGGCGTCCTGTTCGTGCGGCATGCTCGCCTCCCCGGCCGGCTGCAATCCTGTGCTCGCCAGCCATGAATCGATTGGGAGAATGCGATGTTCCTCGTCTGCGGAGAAGCGTTGATGGATGTGTTCGCCAGCGGCGACACGCCCACGGGAATGGCGTTCGATGCGCGTGTCGGCGGCTCACCCTTCAACGTCGCGGTGGGACTGGCGCGTCTGGGGCAGCCCGTGGCCTTCTTCAGCGCGTTGTCGCGCGGCTTTCTCGGCGAGCGCCTGATGCGCGCGCTGCAGGAAGAAGGCGTCGCCACCGCTTCGGTGGCGCGGGTCGACGCCCCCACGACCTTGGGACTGGTGGGGCTCGATGCGCAAGGCGTTCCCTCGTACGCCTTCTACGGCGAAGGCGGCGCCGACCGGCAGCTCGGAGTCGACACACTCACTTCGCTGCCCGCGGACATTCGCGCCGTCCAGATCGGCTCGTACGCCGCGGTGGTCGAGCCCGTTGCCTCCACGCTGCGCGCGCTGGTGGCGCGCGAGCACGCGCGCACGCCGATCTGCTACGACCCCAACATCCGGCTCAACGTCGAGCCCGACCTGGCACGCTGGCGCGACATGCTGCAGTGGATGCTGCCGCGCACGCACCTGCTCAAGATCAGCGAGGAGGACCTCTCGCTGCTGTCGCCCGGCACAGGCCTGCAGCAGTTCGCCGACGATGCGATGGCACGCGGCGTGGGCCTCGTCGTGGTCACGCGCGGCGGCGACGGCGCGGTGGCCTGGACGCGGTCCGGCTCGGTGAGCGTGCCCGCGGTCGCGCTGCCGGTGGTGGACACCGTCGGTGCCGGCGACACCTTCCAGGCGGCGCTGTTGACCTGGCTGGCCGAACACGACAGCCTGTCGATCGGCGCCATCGCCACGTTGTCCGTCGCCCGCCTGCGCATGGCCCTGCAATTCGCCGTCGCCGCGGCAGCCATCACGTGTTCGCGCCGGGGTGCGGACCTGCCGCGGCGCAGCGAGCTCCAGCCCTGAGCGGACTGCAGCCCGTCAGCGCACCAGCAGCACCGGCACCGCGCAGCGCGCCAGCACCTTGGTGGCGACCGAGCCGAGCACCAGGTTCGCCAGGGCGCCCTGGCCATGCGACCCCATGACCAGCAGGTCGAACTTGCCCGACTCGGCGTACGACGCGATCTCCTCCGCCGGATGTCCCACCTTGTGTACGAACCTGGCTTCGATTCCCTCCGCCGCCAGGCGCGCACGCACGGGGTCGAGCACGACCCGGGCATCGTCGTCGTAGTAGCCATGGACGATGTCCGGTCCCGCGAACGCCGCCGCCCGGTGAGGGACCGGAAGGACCGCATGGAACACCGTGAAGTCATGGCCTGCGCCCCAGAACTCCTTGTGCGCGCCCAGGCAGGAGAGCATTCGCTTCGTGTAGTCGCTGCCGTCGACGGCAAGAAGAATCTTCATGGTGTTCTCCTGTCAAGAGTTCTGGAAGGGTTCGATGTTCGTCGAGGCGCCATCCGCATGGCTTGCGCCAGGTCAAGGGCGCAATGCGCCGTCAATCCGAAGCCGGTCACCGCGGTTACCGGGCCCGGGCGAGCCAGCGGTCAAGGAGCGACGCGACATCCAGTGGCTCTTCGGTGGCGACATCCAGCGTCATCGCCCGCTCCTCGCCATCCAGCGCCTCGTGGGTGGCCAACTGCCGCTCCAGCACCGCCAGGTTCGCCTCCGACGCATCGGTACCGCTGGCCCGGCGCGCCACCACCCGCTGGCGCAGCTGCGCTTCGGTGGCCTGGCAGTGAAGGATCGAGAAAGGCACGCGCAGTTCGACCGCCAGCGCCCGGAACGCCATCCGTTCGTCTCGCCGCAGGAAGGCCGCGTCGACGATCACCGGATAGCCGGCCTCCAGTGCCGTGCGCGCGCAGGCCGCCAGCCGCTCGAAGGTCCGTCGGGTGGCTTCGGGGGTGTAGATGTCCACCGCCTGCTCGGTCGATCGCTGCAGGGGTGCCAGGCCGAAGAGCCGCTTGCGCTCGACGTCGGAGCGGATCCGGATCGCGCCCGCGACCGCCAGCAGCTCCGCCGCGATCGTGGATTTCCCCGCGCCGGACAGCCCGTGCGTGATCATCAGGCGGGGCGCCGCAGCCGCGTCGCGCGCCGCAAGCGCCTCGGCGCAGGCGAGATAGTCGGGATCGACCGGCTGCGGGCTTGCGCCGACCGACCGCGCACGCAGGCAGGCCACCATCGCGCGCACCAGCGCCCGATACACCTCGTACACGCGCAAGACCTGCACGCCGGCATAGTCGCCGCTGTGCTGCAGATAGGCGTCGAGAAAGCGGTGCGCGAGGTCGCTGCGCCCGTGCGCCTTCAGGTCCATGGTGAGGAAGGCCGCGTCGCTCATCACATCGATCCAGCGCAGCGCAGGATCGAACTCGAGGCAGTCGAACGCGGTCAGTTCAGCCCCCATGAGCACCACATTGGCCAGATGAAGGTCGCCATGGCATTCGCGCACCGCGTCCTCTCGTTGTCGTCCGATCCATGCCGTGCGAAGCCCCGCGCTCCGCTCGGCCACCCAGGTCCGCAGGGCCTGCAGCCGATCGGCGCCGTATTCGGCCTGCAGGTTCGCCAGCGCGTCGGTCATCGGGCGCAGCACCTGCTCCGGCGCGCCGAACTCCGAGAAGAGCGGCGCGGGCTGCGCTTGCCCATGGAATGCCGCCAACTGCTGCGCGAAACGCACGAGATGCTCCGTCCTCAACCGCCCCGCCAGCAGCAGATTGCGCAGCAGCGCTTCCTCCGGAAAGCGCCGCATGCAGACGGCGAAGTCGATGGCGTCGTCGCCGCCCAGGTGTGGCGCCTCCGCCGAGCCGCACACCGGCACCACTTCGAGGTAGATCGAGGGCGCCAGTCGGCGGTTGAGCCGGAGTTCCTCCTCGCAGAAGTGCTTGCGCGCCGCCAGCGTGCCGAAGTCGACGAAGGACAGGCGAACCGGCTTCTTCAGCTTGTAGGCAAGTTGATCGGTCAGCAGCACCCAGGAGATATGGGTCTCGATCAGCGCGACCGCCTGCCCGGTTTCAGAGCGCAGGTGCTCACGCAGCGCCGTCACCAGCGTGCGATCCGCCCGTGGCATCGCCATCAACGGCGCCCGCCTCCGGCTGGCGTCAGCACCACTGGTGGACCGGGGGGCAACTTGAATCCGTAGAAGCGCTCGTTGAGGTGTGACGTGACTGCAATGATGTCCTCGTCGCTCCAGTTCAGCGAACCTGCGGCTTGCCAGCGCGCCACTTGCGCCTGGAGACTGTTCCAGTCGACGGCCAATCTCCGGTCCCGCCAATGCACCTGCGTCGTGTGGCAGGCGATGCAATGCGTCGCGTACAAGAGTTCTCCGCGCGATTGAGCACCCGCCGGGGTACCGAACAGGACCGCGCCGACCAGAACGCATGCCGCCAGTGGGTGGGTTGACATGGTGTCGCTCCTCGCTTTCAACAGGGCAGGACCGAGAATCGCACACGTGAGGGCTTGCAGCTTGACGCAGCGCAATCGGCACGCAACTCTCTGCTGAATCGCCGCCGATGCTGGCGGGCTTGCGCGCGATCAAGTTCTTGCATGCCCATCGGGCTTAAGGTCATGCTGTTCCCTGGCCGCTTCCGTCTTCGGCGGGATCGCCGATCGGCTCGACAGAAGGGTTCGCGGCTCATCCGTCGGAGAGCAACCATGACATCGAAGAGTCTTCTCGCCGTGTGGATCCTCGTCTTGAGCGCGTCGGCATACGCGACGGACAACACCCCACCCGATCCATTGAATCCGTCACCGACGCCCTCCCAGAAAGCCAGGGACGCCGCGGCCAAGGCAGCTCACGAGGCACAGATCGCCGCGCAAAACGCGGCCGATGCGGCCAAGGCGGCAACCGAGCAGGGCAAGATGGACGCCGGAAAGATCTCCAAGGCCATCGCGGAAGGCATCCGGCGCGCAGCGCAGAAGGCCGCCGAGTCGGCGAACCGCTTCCAGGAGAAGGCCACCGCTTCAGCCGGGAAGGCCCTCGACGCCGCCGAGAAAGCCGTGCGCGAGGCGGAGGAAGAAAGCAGGAAGGCATCGGCGGCGACCAAGGAAGCACTCGACCTGGCCGAAGAAGCGGCGAGAAAGGTGATGGCGTCAAGCAAGGAGGAAGCAGAAAAGGCCGCGCAGTCGACGCGCGACGCATTGCAGAAAGCCGAGGAGGCCACGCGTGCCGCCGCGCTGTCCGCGAGGGATGCCGCGCGGGAGACGGTGGAGGCCGCCAAAGGGTCCAGGTCCACCCCTGCGCAGCCCGCGGGCAAATGACCCGAACGAAGGACCGTGCTTGCAGTCGACTCAATGCGACATCAGCACCGGCAGCGTCATGGATTGGAGGATCGATCGCGTGGCACCGCCCCATACCCATTCGCGCGCGCGACTGTGGCCGTAGCACCCCATCACGAGCAAGTCGGCGCTCATGTCCGCGGCCGTCGACAGAAGCTTCTCGCCGGCATCACCCCCTTCCGGGCCGCCCGGCCGCACGGAGACGCTCACGCCCTGCCGCCTCAGATAGTCCTGCAGGCTCTGCAAGGATGCGCCCGCCGCTTCGCCGTAGCTGACCGCATGCACCGACTCCGCCTGCCTCATCCAGGGCAGCGCCGCCGACACCGCGCGCGCGGCCTCGCGCGATTCCTTCCAGGCCACCAGCACGGTGCGCCCGATGGGGGCGATCGGCCCCGTGTAAGGCAGCACCAACGCGGGCCGGCCGCTCTCGACGAGCACGCTCGGCAGGAAGTCGGCCGGCAGTTCGGCGGCGGCGGGGTCGTCAGCGTCGCGCTGGCCCAGGATCAACAGGTCGGCATACAGGGCGCGCCGGGCGAAGCCCCAGGGCGCATCGCTCATCGGCTCGGCCCAGCGCAGGCGCGGCGAGCCGCCCCCGGCTGCCATGAAAGCCGCATAGGCCTTGTCCCGGCATTCCTGGTCGAGCTCCAGCATGATCGCCACGGCTTCTGCCGCTCCTTCCACCGCATAGGGAAAGCGCATGAGCGCTGACAGCGTGCATGGCAAGCCCGTGACTTCGGCATCGAAGGCCTCGGCCAGTTGCCGGGCGACCTTGACGCGCTCCGCGGTGCGAGCTGAACCGTCCAGGTGAAGCAGGATCGTCTTCGGTGCTTGCATGGGAACTCCTTCGAAATCCAAGTGTGGGATGCAGGCAACTTAGCGCAATCGGCACCGCCTCGCCTTGCGCGGCGTCAAATCACGACGCCTATCCCGCCTGAACTACCGGCGAAGCGCGCGGTCTGAGGCGCGGACGACCGCTTGATCCAGCGCAAGCCCGGCCGCGCTGTTGTTCCTAAAGTAGGCCTATGGGCGCCACGCGCGCGAATCCGGGCGCGGCGACAGCTTCCGCTTCGACCGACCAAGGAAAGGACCCCCTCATGAAATCCGATGCAATGCTGCGAAGCGACATCGTCGCCGAGCTGAACTTCGACCCCGCCATCACGACCGCCGCCACCGACATCGGCATCATCGTCAAGGACGGCGTGGTCACCCTGACCGGCCATCCCGCCAGTCACGCCGAGAAGCACGCCATCGAGCGCGCGGCGCAGCGCGTCAGGGGCGTGAAGGCGCTCGCCATCGAAATGTCGGTCAAGCTTGCGCCCAACTTCGAGCGCACCGACGCCGACATCGCCCTGGCGGCGGAGCGTGCGCTCGAATGGAACGTGCTCGTGCCCGACGAGGCGATCCGTCCGATGGTGGAAAACGGCTGGCTCACGCTCAGCGGTCGGGTCGAATGGGAATACCAGCGCAGGGCCGCCGAAGTCGCCGTGCGCGACCTGCTGGGTGTCAAGGGCGTCACCGACCTGGTCGAGGTGAAGGCAAGGTTCTCGCCGGTCGATATCGAGAAGAAGATCAAGGAGGCCCTGCACCGGCAAGCCGACCGTGATTCAGAGCACATCGAGGTCATCGTCAACGGCGGCCAGGTCACCCTGCGAGGCAGGGTCCGGTCCTGGGCCGAGCGCAAGGCCGCGCAGGGTGCCGCCTGGTCGGCGCCGGGCGTCGCGAGCGTGGTGAACAACCTCCTTGTCGAACCCTGACCATGCGAGTCGCACGGGTCGCTCCCTGCCTCTTCGGATTCTCCGGAGCCCCACATGAGATCGAATGACGGACGGGGGCTGGCAACGATGCAGGCGATGGTCCTTCAGGCCGCCGGCCACCCGCTGCGGATGGAGCAACGCCCGCTCCCGGAGCCTGCCGCCGGTGAGCTGCGTCTTCGGGTGCTGGCCTGCGCGGTCTGCCGCACCGACCTGCACGTGGTCGATGGCGACCTGCCGCTGCCCCTGCTGCCCATCGTGCCGGGCCACGAGATCGTCGGCGAAGTGGAGGCGCTCGGCGCGGGCGTCCGGGGGCATCGCATCGGCGACCGGGTCGGCGTGCCGTGGCTTGGCCACAGCTGCGGGCACTGCGCCTATTGTGCCGCCGGCCGGGAGAACCTTTGCGACACGCCGCGCTTTACCGGCTATCACCGCGACGGCGGTTTCGCAAGCCACGTCGTCGCCGAGGCCGAATTCTGTCTGCCGCTAGGCGGCCTGAACCAGGAGCCGGCCCGGATCGCGCCCTTGCTTTGCGCCGGCCTGATCGGGTGGCGCAGCCTGAAGGCGGCAGGCAATGACGCGCGGCACCTGGGGATCTACGGATTCGGAGCCGCCGCGCACCTGATCGCCCAGGTGGCTGCCGCGCAGGGCCGGCAGGTCTACGCATTCACGCGCCCTGGCGACACATCAGGCCAGGCCTTCGCGAGAACCCTCGGCGCCGCCTGGGCCGGAGGCTCGGACGAAATGCCGGCCCCGCCGCTGGACGCCGCGATCATCTTCGCTCCCGCCGGCGAGTTGGTGCCGCTGGCCTTGCAAGCCGTGCGCAAAGGCGGGCGCGTGGTCTGCGGCGGTATTCACATGAGCGACATTCCCTCGTTCCCGTACCGCTTGCTGTGGGAGGAACGACGGCTCGTGTCGGTGGCCAATCTGACACGCAGCGATGCGCGTGAGTTTCTCGCGCTGGTGCAGTCGCATCCGCCGCAGGTCCACGTCACGACCTACCCGCTGGCGCAGGCCAACGAGGCAATGGCTGACCTGCGGGCCGGCCGCGTGCAGGGTGCCGCGGTGCTGCTCCCCCCAGCGTGACGAATACGACCGCGATCACCGCGATTTGACGGCCGTCAAACCGGGGCAGTCCGAGGGCGGCGAAGATCACCAAGCCCCATCCAACGAACACCTCCCATGACCCCTCTCACTGAATCGGACCGCAAGGCTCTGACCCTGCAACTCGACGGCCTGAAGCGCCGCGTGCTCGACGAGCTTCACAGTGCCTCAGGGCATGCCGGGTCCGGCACGCCCGCCACCGACCATGAGGTCCACAGCCATGCCGACGACGCCGAGGCCGAGCGACTGGACGACGTGCATTTCGCCGAGATCGAGGTCGATCGTGCGAGGCTGCATGACATCGAGCTGGCGCAGCAGCGCATGGTCGACGGCCTCTACGGCATCTGCGCCGACTGCGGCGAGGGGATTCCGCGCGAGCGACTCCTGGCCCAGCCCACGGCCATCCGTTGCGCCGCTTGCCAGACCGAGGCTGAAAGCCGGCATCGCCGCTGAGGGCGCCCGCCCCGACGGCGTGACGTTGCGACACAGCCGGAACTGGGAATAACATGCACCGGTGACCACCCCCACCCACCTCGCGGTCCTCGACGACGAAGCGGACATCACGCAGCTGCTCGCCAGCTACCTCGGGGCCCAAGGCTTTCGCGTCAGCCAGGTTCATTCCGGCGCCGCGCTCATGGCGCTGATGTCGCGCGATGCGCCGGCGCTCGTCCTGCTCGACCTGGGCTTGCCCGGCGAAGATGGCTTCGCGATCGCGCGCCAACTGCGCGAGCACTGGCGGTGCGGGTTGGTGATCGTCACGGGTCGCGGCGACCCGGTGGACAAGGTGGTCGGCCTCGAGGTCGGGGCCGACGACTATGTGACCAAGCCTTTCGATCTGCGCGAACTGGTCGCGCGCATCAGGGCCGTGCTGCGCCGCCTGGCACCTGCGGGGCAGCTCGCACCGGTAAACGCCAACGCCGAGGCCGCAACGCGGCTGCGCTTCGCGCAATGGGAGCTCGACACGGCCGCCCGGCGCCTGCTGGATTCGAGCCGGCAGGAAGTGGCCCTGACCTCAGGAGAATTCGACCTGCTGAACACGCTGGCCACGCATCCGGGCCGGGTGCTGTCGCGGGACTTCCTGCTCGAACACACACGAGGCCGAGACGGTGGCCCCTTCGACCGAACCATCGATGTCCAGATCGGGCGATTGCGCCGAAAGATCGAGGCCGACCCCGACCATCCCCAGATCATCAAATCGGTCCGTGGCGCTGGCTACATCCTGGTTCCCAAGGTCGAGGCGGGCTGACCGTGGGCGTATCCGCTGTTCCGGGGTTCGACGACGAAGCCGTGTTTCGCTCGCTTTTCATGGCCTACCCGGACGCGCTCCTCCTGGTGGATCGGCAAGGACTGATCGGTCTTGCGAATCCCGCCGCGCTGGAGCTTCTGGGCTACGCAAAGGAAGAACTAGTGGGGCTGTGCGTGGACGAACTGGTCCCGGATGCCATCCGGCCGCGCCATTCGACCTATCGCAACGCCTATGCCGACCATCCCCGCGCACGCCCGATGGGCATGCAGATGGACCTGGTGGCCAAGCGGCGCGACGGCAGCGAAGTGATGGTCGAGATCGCACTGAGTCCGCTGCAGAATCACGGCCTGCCCTACGTGGTCGCCGCGATCCGCGCGGTGGGCGCGTATCCCCGCGTGAAGCAGGCCCTGCAGCGTGCCCGCTACGCCGAATACCTCGCGCAGTTCGGGCGCCATGCAGTGGATGCCCGCGACTCGAAGGCACTCCTGCCGCTCGTGCCGGAAATCGCGGCGGAAGCCTTGCAAGTCGAGATGGCCAAGATCCTGCTGCTGGAGCCGAGCGGCCTTGCGTTCCGCATCGTCGCCGGCGTGGGCCTTCTGCCAGAGGAAACGATCGGCCATCGGATCCCGAACGAGCCCGGTTCCCCGTCCGGCTACGTGGTGGCTCGGGGCCAGCCGGTGCTGATCGGCGACTATGCGCAGGAGGCGCGCTTTGCGATTCCGTCCCACTACCTCAAGGCCGGCATGGTCTGCGAACTCTCCGTGCCGCTGGCGGACCGGGGCCGCGCCATCGGAACGCTGGCGGTTCGTTCGCGCACCCCGCAACGCTTCGGCGATGACGAGGTGCGCTTCCTGGAGTCCCTGTCGAGCATGCTTGCCACCGTGCTGCAGCGCGAGAGCAGCGAGGAAGCGCTCAACCATGCCCAGCGGCTCGAGAGCGTCGGCCAATTGACGGGCGGCGTCGCGCACGATTTCAACAACCTGCTGACCGTGATCTCGGGCAACCTGCAGGTGCTCGCAGAGGCCCCCGCGTACGCCGCCGATCCCTTCGTGCAGCAACTCGTCGGCGCTGCCGCGCGCGCCACCCGCCGCGGCGCCGAACTGACGAGTAAGCTGCTTGCATTCTCGCGACGCCAGGTCCTTCAACCTGCGATCGTCGACATCGCCGCGCTGCTGCGGTCGCTGACCGACATGCTGAGGCGCACGCTCGACCAGCGCATCGTCATCACGCTCGACACCGAAGATGCACTCTGCATGGCGGATCCGGTCCAGCTCGAATCTGCGCTGCTGAACGTGGCCATCAATGCACGCGACGCGATGCCGCAGGGGGGCACGCTGTCGTTCACCTGCGGCACGGTGCCTGCATTGCCGGATGAACTGAATGCTCCACAGGACCGATCCGCCGAGGAAGGCTACGTGTCGATTGCCATTTCGGACACCGGCGAAGGCATGTCCGAGAGCGTCAAGCTGCGCGCTTTCGAGCCCTTCTTCACCACCAAGGACAGCGGCCGCGGCACCGGCCTCGGCCTGTCCACCGTCTACGGCTTCGCCAAGCAGTCGCGTGGTGCCGTCAGCCTGGCGAGTGCCACCGGCGCGGGGACGACCGTCACGATCTTCCTGCCGCGCGTCGAGGGAGGCCGGGCGACCGACGAGAAGCTCGGGACCGCGACGAGTGAAGTGCCCCCGGGACTGCGCGTCCTGTTGGTGGAGGACGATGCGGAGGTTCGCGGCGTGGTCCAGAAGTTCCTGGCCTCGATGGCCTGCGAGGTCACCGCCTGCGCCGACGGCGAGGAAGCCTTGCGCGTGCTTGCATCGGATCCGTCCATCGGCCTGTTGCTCACCGACATCCTGCTCGGCGCGGGCCTGCGGGGCACCCAGCTGGCGGATGCCGCACACGCGCTGTGGCCCGGCCTTCCGGTGCTGCTGATGTCCGGCTACTCCGGAGAGCTGCTCGGCGAGTTCCACGTCCGGGACCTGCTGCGCAAACCCTTCACGCAAGCGGACCTCGAGCAGGCCATTGCGCGGGTGCTCGACGGCGCTCAGTGAAGAGCGCCGGCCATCGGCACGGCCGTGCGCTGGATGAAGGCCGTGAGTGCCTCCACCTGCGGAATGTGGATGTCGCGCCGGCCCTTCTCGGTGAACCGGATCACGTCCCCCCGCGCCAGCCGTGACAGCGCCCGGCTCACGGTCTCCAGCGTCATCCCGAGGTAGTTGCCGATTTCGGCACGCGTCATGCGCAGCGTGATCTGGTCAGTGCGCAGGCCCCGCTGCGCCAGCGCATCGGCCCAGTAGCGAAGGAAGCCCGCGACGCGCGCATCGGCGGGCAGCGTGCACAAGGACAGCATCGAATCGTGATCGCGGGTGAGTTCACGGCTCATGGCCTCGTGCAGCGCGGTCAGCAGCGCCGGTGCGCGCACGGCCGCCTGGATCAGCGTCTCGTATCGGATGGCCCAGATCTCCCCGGTGTCCATCGCCACCGCGTCGCACGCGTAGTGGGCCGTCGCAATGCCGTCGAGGCCGAGCCAGTCGCCCCTGAAGTACAGACCGACCACCTGTTCGCGCCCTTCCCCGGACAGGTTGACCATCTTGAAGTAGCCGGAATTCACGACATAGAGGCACCCGAACTCCTGGCCCACCTGGTACACCGTGTCGCCGGCACGGACGATGCGCCGGTGGATCGGAAAACTGTCCTGGAGCAGTTGCAGCGTGTCGGCGATGCGCCGAACGACAGACCCTGTGCACTTCGGAAAGCTCGCTTCAGTCATCACCGGCTCCTTGCAGATCGATGGGCAAAGCTTAGGAAGCGTGTGCAACAGAAGCGCCAATGCCATGGTGTCCTCGGTAACAGCAGGTGAATGCTTTGTGTCCGAACGGTATCGGCAAGGCGCGCAGCGAGATGTTGATGGCCGTCAATGCCGCAACGGGCAAACGTCATACCGTCACCGTTGTGAAAGACATTCACTCCTTTCCCTCCCGCAGCTTGTCGATCGATGAGCCGCTGCTCGCAGGAAGAATCGCGGCCCTCTTCGCCGCCGCCCGGCGCCTGCGAGCGGATGCGCATTCGGGGGCGGTCGGCAAGACCTTGCGCGGCAAGAACCTGGCATTGCTTCAGACCGTGCCCCCGGGACGCGAGACTTCGCCCCTTCATCGCGCCGCCCAGGATCTCGGCGTCCGGGTCGCCGAGGTGCGTTTCGAGACCGGCGGGCCGACCCAGCCCGACATCGGCACTCTCGCCCGCCTCCTGGGGCGCATGTATGACGCCATCGACTGCGGAGCGCTGCCACCGCCCACGGTGCAAAGGATCGAACTGGAGGCCGGCGTTCCCGTCTATGCCGGACTGGGCCTGGACGATCACCCTGCCAGGGTGCTGGCCGATCTCATGACACTTTGCGAGCATGGCTCGCCGCCGGTGCCACCGGGGACCATCCTGTTCCTCGGAGACTCGCAGACGGGGCGCAGCCGCGCCTTCCTGTCGGCCGCGCGGGAGATGGGCTTTGCGCTGCACGTGGCCGAGCCCGGGGGTTCGGCGTCGAACGAGGCGACTTTCGTGGTCGACGCCATGCACTCCCCGCATTGGTCGCTGCATGGGTCAGGCCACCCGATCGACGAGGCCCGGCGATCGGAAAACCATCGTTGCGTGATGCAAATCGTGCTGCTCGACACCATGGCCCAGGCCTGACCCGCGCTCAGGGCGGAGCCGCAACGACGCGCAACACCTTGCCGCTGCGTCCGGCGCGGCCGGGCTCGCCGCTGCGGCAATGGACGTGCACGTCCACGGCACCCTGGGATTCGAGGAATTCGCCAAGCACCCGCTGCGCCCGCTGCAGCGCGAGTTCGGCCTCCCTGCCGCGCAGGCCGGTGCGCAGCAGCAACTCGCAGGGGCCCTCCTGCACCAGCTGAAAGTCGAACAGGCCGGCATCCTCTTCGAGCTTCGTGCTCAGTGCCAGGGGAAGCACACTGACCGAACCCGACCCGGCGCGGCCCAGATGCAGCGTGTCCTCGCTGCGGCCCTGGACTTCGATGACGGGCAGGCAGGAGCCGCATCTGCATGCCCGTGCCTGCACGGTGACGCGGTCGCCCAGGTCGTAGCGGATCAAGGGCTGCACATGGTTCGCCAGGTTGGTGAGCAGCGTCGTCGCACCCGCCTCGCCGGGCGCGGCAGCGCGGCCCTGCGCGTCCACCGGCTCGAGGATCACCCAGTCGCTGTTGAGATGCAGGCGGCCGTGTTCGCACTCGGACGCCAGCGACAGGAACTCCGAGGCGCCGTAGCTGTTGACCACGGGGCAGTCGAAAGCCCGCTGCACGAATTCGCGCTTGGCCGCCGACAGGTCTTCACCGCCGGTCCAGACTTCGTGCGGTGACTGTCGCAGCCGTCCGTCCATGCGTGCTTCGGCCAGCAGCACCGCGGCGCTCGGATAGGTCGCGATCACCGTCGGGGCAAAGGCGTTCAGTTCCGCCACCATGCCCTTGGCGGGCTGCAGGAACGAGATGCCGCGCAGGCGGCTCGACAACGCCGGGTTGAGCCGCCGCAGGCGCTCGATCGAGACCGTGCTGGCGAAGTGCCCGCCGGTCGCACCGACGAAGGCGATGCGCTCGCCCAGGCCCCAGGGGTCCAGCAGCCGCTGCATCGGACGCAGCACGGGCCGCCGCAGGGCCTCCAGTGCATCGTAGACCGCCATCGCCTTCGCATCCTGCACGAAGATGCCGGGCTCGCCGCTGCTGCCCGAGCTCTCCCACACCGTGTAGCGTCCGAGGAAGGGCTCGGCGATGCGCCGGCGATCAGCCACGAAGCGGCGCAGTCCGTCCAGCCGAAGACGGGCGTCCGTCACCCATTCATCGAAATGCAGCATCAGCTCGGTCTTGTGCGCGACCGGCAGATCCTCCAGGCGCAGGCTGCCGAGGTCGCGGCCCTTGAGCAGGCGCCGGTACAGCGGCGAACGCAGCGTCGCCGCTGCAAGCAGTTCACCGAGGCGTCGTGCCCGCCGGGCTTTCATTGCGTCGGCAGGCGCGTGCGAGACCAGCGCGACGTCGGCCGCCACGGTGCCGGACAACCAGAGATCGAGCGGGGGCGATGGGACCGTGTTCATGACATCCTTGCGGGACGCAGCAGCGCCGCCAGGTCCACGCCCATGGCACGGGTCAGCGCGACGGTTCCGTCGAGATCAAGCCCCGTGTCGGCGCACGGATGCTGGCAGCTGCCGATGCCGGCTGTGCCGCCGAGGAATTGAATGCGCAATCGTCTCTCCTTGGGGATCGGAGCCTGGCAGTCGGCGGGCATCTCGACCTGACGGTCATCAAGGACGCGCGGCTTCGCGCCTTGCAGGGTGTTTCCTGCGCCGAAGGCCGGTCGGATCCGACCCTCCTGTGTACGCCTGCGGACACGGTCGCGCAACTGATTTCCGAGGGGCGGCTGCGCCTGCTGGCCGACGGGCTATCGAACAAGGAACTGAGCCGCAACCTGTTCATCAGCGCGCACCTTCCCCAAAGGGCAGTAGACGGCGAGCTCGGGCGCGCTCAAAGTACTTGGGGACCGATGAGCATCAGCACCCTGCCTATGCAGCGGTCGTCGATGAGGACCAAAGCCTTTACCCATCACTCGCGTCAGCCTCGCGGCAGGAGACGGCGCGATGGACTCGGTCGAGGATCTGCAAAGCGGACTTCAAAAGGGCCTCTCAGGCAGGCTCCCTGGGTCCCAACCCGTTCTGGAGAATTTGAATGAACCTCAACCTGAAAAGAACCGGTCATCGGCTGGGCTATGCCTTGCTGGCGGCCTCGACACTGCTGGCATCCCATCGCATTGCACTGGCCCAAGAGACATCGGCGCCGGTCGCAGCACCCGCGAAGGCGTTCAAGGACGAGCGCGCCCTCCGTCTGCTCAAGGCCATGAGTGACACGCTGGCCGGGGCGAAAACCCTTGGATTCAAGGTCCGCGGCATCGTCCCGATGCCCTCTCCGACCGGGCAGTACGTCAGCCTGTTCGCTTCTTCGCGCGTGGTGATGCAGCGGCCCGACAAGCTGTTCGTGGCGGCGCGCGGAGACCTGTTCCCGAGCGACATCGTCTACGACGGCAAGACGGTGACCGCCATCGGCGTGGACCGCAAGTTCTATGCGCAACGCGAGGCAGCGGGCGGCGCCATCGAATCGCTCATGAAGAGCGAGCTGCCGGGGTCCGACGCCACGACGCCGTTTCTGGATCTTCTCGTTCCGGACCCCTATGCGTTCTTGACGAAGGATCTTTCCAGCGCGATCTGGGTCGGTCAGTCGACCGTCGGCGGCGTCAAGACGGATCACCTGGCGTTCACTGCCGAGGGACTGGACTGGGAAATATGGATCGGCGCCATCGACAAGCTGCCGCGCCTGATGGTCATTTCCTACCGCAGCGGCGATCGTCAACCGACGTTCACCGTGGAGTTCTCTGACTGGAAGCTCGGCGCACCCGTGGCGTCGCAGACCTTCAACGCGTCCATCCCCAAGGGTTCGGTGAAGCTCGAGTTCAAGCAGATCGAACAAGTCAAGTGATCACGCAAAGGACCATGTGATGAAGCAAATCAAGACACTCGCCATCAGCGTCGCGATCGTGACCGGCACGCTCGCTCCCTTGTCTGCTGCGAATGCATGGGTCGCCGCTGCGGGCGGCTGGCGCGGCGGCGCTGTTGCGGTCGGTGGCGTGCACCGTCCCTACTATCACCCCTACTACCGTCCCCCCGGCTGCTACGGCTGCGGTGCTGCCGCCGGTGCGGTCGCCGGCATGGCGGTGGGCGCCGCGATCGCGACCGCGGCGCGCCCCGCCACGGTCGTGGTCCAACAGCCAGCGGCCATCGTCGTCCAGCAGCCCGCCTATGGGGTCCACCCCAACTTGCCGATCGGCACTCAGATGGCCAACGTGCCCGGTGGGGCGAAGGACATGGTCGTGAACGGCACCCACTACTACCAGGCCGGTCCGAATTGGTACAAGCCCTATTTCGGGTCCAGCGGCGTCTACTACGAAGTCGTGCCTGCACCTTAGGGCCGGCCCGACCTGGCAGTGCGGGTTCGGGCGCCGCGTCAAGTCGTCCGTCGTCGAAGAACTATTTCTTGGCCAGTGCCGCGGGATCCACGGAGAGAGCCAGCGCCTCGGCGTACACGGCATGGATCTGGTCGCCCACCCTGATCAGCCTCATTTGGCCGGGGTCGCGTACCTTCAGATCGACGACTTGCTTCTGTCCGCGCAGCGTGACCGTCTTTGCCCGGGCATTGACGGCGATCACGTCGGCGGTGACTTCGACCTGCTGCGCGACCGTTCCTGCCGGCCAATCGCCTGCCGCGGCTCGCGCGGCGTCCTCGGTCCGGACGCTGCTGAGAAGTTCCTTGCCGTCCTTCCTGAGTGTGAGCGACAGCGCGTCCAGATAACGCACCGTGACGCGGTCTCCGACCTTGACTTGCGCGAGGTTGCGTACATCGGGACCGGCCGTCAGGGGGAGCACCCTGCCCTTGCGGCCCTTGAGCACAACCCGACGCTGCATCAGATCGACTGCCTCGACAGTGCCGGTGATCTTCGTGGCGCGGGCGAGCGTCGCCTTGCCTGACATCGGTTCCGCCATCGCCACGGTAAGGGCGACTTGCTTCTGCTGTGCGGGAGCAGGCATCGAGAGTGCGCTCAGCAGCCAGGCGATGAGGAGATTCCGTTGATGGTTCAAGCTGAAGTTCAGTGTGAGAATCGGCGGTGAAAACGGCAACAGCCCAGACCGTTCATCAACGAAAGATCGCGTCGAAATGAAATCCTGGATCGGCTCCGGCAAGTGGCGTCACAGAACCCTCGACCAGGCCGCGCAACTCGGCATCAGCAGCTGCTGCCAAGCTCGGTCTTGCTCTTGCGCAGCGGCTTGATGTCGCGGGCCATCAGCGGCGCGACCACCCGGCGGGTGAACGTGCGCATGTCGGCGTCGGTGTCGTCGCCGTTCCATGAGACCTCGAAGGACAGCTCGCCGCGCGGCAGACTCCAGCGTTCGATCTTGATGTGGTCTGCCTCGATGCGCAGGACCTGGCTGCTACAGCCGAAAGGCTTTGCCGCGAACCGGACCGGCAGCACGTTCGCGAGCGAGCCGCCGGCATCGCAACTGCGCGAATAGCTCTTCTGCGGCAGGCCTTCGGCCGTGAAGCCGATGTCGATCTCGGTCTTGTGCTTCGTGTACGGCTCGAACGGGCAGCGCCAGGCGGCGAGCGGGCCGCTGGCCGGGAACGGTACGTCGCTTCGCAGCTTGTACATGGCCTCGGTCCGCGGTCCGAAGCTGCGTTCCCGCGCGATGGCGCGGGTGCCCGGCGGCAGGTCGGTCGGCTGCACCACCGAGAAGTAGCGCACCGTGAACGCCTTCCGCTTGCCGTGCGAGAGATCGAGCAAGGCCACGACCTCCTCCATGCTTCGCGGACCGCCTTCCGATGGGTCCCAGCGGACCGCGAACTCGGCACCGTCGGCGGCGAGGGCCGCATGTGCCAGCAGCGGCCATGCCGCCGCGGCGACCAGTGTCCGGGCGAAGCTTGCAGACGTCGCCGCCATTCAGTGCTTCTTTCCCTTGTGCTTCTTCGGCTTGTCCGCCACGGGCCCGCCGCCGACGTCGTTGAGCACCAGCTTGCTCGGATCGAGCTGGCGCTTCTGCAGGTCATGGAGAAGGCCGGCGTCGCTGAGGTCGATCTTGTGCGAGGACGCCCAGTCGCGACGCGCAGTGTCCTCGAGGCGCTGCACCGTACCGGAATGGTCGCTCTCGATCGCCAGTTCGCGCCGGCCGTCGAAGCTGCCCGGCGCCAGGTTGATCGAGCCGACGATCGCGCGTTCACCATCGGCCAGCATCATCTTGGCGTGCAGTTTCAGGTGCTTCATGGTGTGCACCTTGGCGCCGACGTCCTGCAGGATGCGCAGCCCGCCCACCCCTTCGATCAGCTTCTCGGCCTTGAGCGAGTGCGGCGGCTTGGTCAGGATGTGGACCTTGACGCCGCGGGTCGCTGCCCGCACCAGGCGCTCGATGATCACGGTGTCCTGGTAGCGCTCGTTCTGCACCCACAGCGAGTGCTGCGCGCCGTCGATGAAGGCGGCCACGCGCTGGCGGCCGTTGTCGGGGCACCAGATCAGCCGCGACTCGGGATGCGGCGTGAAGTCCTCGTGGGCCCAGTCGGCCTCGAAGCAGTCCACCATCTCGCGCGTCTCGAGGTCGTGCGTGGTGACGACCGCGTAGTCGCGCGTCACGGTCAGGTCCTTGGGCTCCCAGTTCAGCGATTCGACGAAACCGGCCTGGTCGTCCACGACCATCGACTTCTGGTGTGTCAGGTCGAACTTCGGATTGCTGTCGCGCACCTCGATGCCGGCGTCGGTCAGCGCCTGGCGCGACGCCTCGTTCTCGGCCTCGCCGGTGCGCCGCGC
>NZ_JBFUBW010000036.1:0-67630 GCF_056405555.1 Variovorax sp. P1_G12
GAGCAGCGCCGGTTTTCAACGGCCGGCGCAGCCAGGCCCGTTGGTGGGCAGTCGCGGAACCGGCTTCGCCGGGCCGCTGACTGCGCCCCCGGTAGGGGGTGGGCGGCTACACGAAGTGAGCCAACCTGGGGGCGAGCTTAAAATGCTCCGTTCCAATGCCCGCGATCTCCTTCCAATCGGTCTCCAAGACCTACCCCGCCTCACGCCAGCAACGAAACCAGGGCAAACCTGGGCTTCGCGCTGTCGACGACGTGAGCTTCCAGATCGAGGAGGGCGAGTTCTTCGGCCTCCTGGGACCGAACGGCGCCGGCAAGACCACGCTGATCAGCATGCTCGCGGGTCTCGCGCGCCCGACCAGCGGCGCCATCGGCGTCCACGGCTTCGACGTGCAGAAGGACTACGCCCAGGCGCGCCGCCAGCTCGGCGTGGTGCCGCAGGAGCTGGTCTTCGACCCCTTTTTCAACGTCCGCGAGGCGCTGCGCATCCAGTCGGGCTATTTCGGCATCCGGAACAACGACGCCTGGATCGACGAACTGCTGCACAGCCTCGGCCTGGCCGACAAGGCGAATGCCAACATGCGGCAGCTCTCGGGCGGCATGAAGCGGCGCGTGCTGGTCGCGCAGGCGCTGGTCCACAAGCCGCCGGTGATCGTGCTGGACGAACCCACCGCAGGCGTCGACGTCGAGCTGCGGCAGACGCTGTGGCAGTTCGTGGCCAAGCTCAACAAGCAGGGCAGCACGGTGCTGCTGACCACCCACTACCTCGAGGAGGCCGAGGCGCTGTGCCATCGGATCGCAATGCTCAAGCAGGGCCGCGTGATCGCGCTCGACCGCACCAGCGAGCTGCTGCGCAATGCCGCCAGCAACGTGCTGCGCTTCAAGACCGACGGCATGCTGCCCTGGTCGATCGCGCAGCACGCGCGCATCACGGGTCGCATCGTGCAGTTGCCGGCGCAGAACGCCTATGAGGTCGAGCAGCTGCTGGCCGCGATCCGCGAAGCCGGTCTCGATGTCGAGGACGTCGAGATGCGCAAGGCCGACCTGGAGGACGTGTTCATCGACCTGATGGCCGGCGAGCAGACGCCGCTGGAGGTCGCCCGATGAGCGCCGCGCCGGGCCGCCCCAAGCAAGCGAACGCCCCCTCGGGGGGCAGCTCGGACACGCAGTGCCGGGCGTGGGGGCTCACATGATGATCAACGCGTTGGGGTGGCGGGCGCTTCTGTACAAGGAAACGCTGCGCTTCTGGAAGGTCGGCTTCCAGACCGTCGGCGCCCCGGTGCTGACCGCGGTGCTCTACCTGATGGTCTTCGGCCACGTGCTGGAGGATCACGTCAAGGTCTACGGCACGGTGAGCTACACGGCCTTCCTGGTGCCGGGCCTGGTGATGATGAGCGTGTTGCAGAACGCCTTCGCCAACAGCTCGTCGTCGATCATCCAGAGCAAGATCATGGGCAGCCTGGTGTTCGTGCTGCTGACGCCGCTCTCGCACTGGGGCTGGTTCTTCGCCTATGTCGGCTCGTCGATCGTGCGCGGGCTGGCCGTCGGCCTGGGCGTGTTCGTGGTGACGGCCTTCTTTGCCATGCCGGGTTTCGTGGCGCCGCTGTGGATCCTGGTGTTCGCCTTCCTGGGCGCCGCCATCCTGGGCACGCTGGGGCTGATCGCCGGCCTCTGGGCCGAGAAGTTCGACCAGATGGCGGTGTTCCAGAACTTCCTCATCATGCCGATGACCTTCCTGTCCGGCGTGTTCTATTCGATCGGCTCGCTGCCGCCTTTCTGGCAGACGGTGAGCCACCTGAACCCCTTCTTCTACATGATCGACGGCTTCCGTTTCGGCTTCTTCGGCGTCAGCGACGCCTCGCCGTGGCTGAGCCTGGCGATCGTCGGCAGCGCCTGGCTGGTGGTGAGCGCGATCGCGGTCCACCTGCTGCGCATCGGCTACAAAATCCGCGGATGAAATGAACCACCCCCGAAGCGCCTGCGGCGCCTCCCCCTCAAGGGGGCGATACCGGCGGCCCGGCAAAGCCGGCTCCGCGGTATCCCTGGCCTTGCGCCGGGACCGCTTCATGCGTCTCGGGTCACGCGATCGCGCGCTGGAAAACTGACATGACTGCAGAAGAATTGAAATCGATCATCCAGGCGGGCCTGCTCTGCGACCACATCACGCTCGAGGGTGATGGCCGCCACTGGTACGCCACCATCGTCTCGCCCGAATTCGAGGGCAAGCGCGCCATCCAGCGTCATCAGCGGGTCTATGCCACCCTGGGCGCGAAAATGCATACCGACGAGGTACATGCGCTCTCGATGAAAACCTTCACGCCTGCCGAATGGGCAGGCCAGTCTCGCTAGACCTCCGCTGGATTCCTCATGGACAAACTCTTGATTCGCGGCGGGCGCAAGCTTCGCGGCGAAGTACTCATTTCCGGCGCCAAGAACGCGGCGTTGCCCGAACTCTGCGCGGCGCTCCTGACCGACCAACCGGTCACGCTGCACAACGTGCCGCGCCTCAAGGACGTCGCGACCATGCTCAAGCTGGTCCACAACATGGGCGTCGTGGCCGAACGCGACGACAACGGCACGGTTCGCATCGATGCGCGTGCGCTCGAACTGCCCGAGGCGCCCTATGAGCTGGTCAAGACCATGCGTGCCTCGGTGCTTGCACTCGGACCGCTGTTGGCGCGCTTCGGCCGAGCCAGGGTCTCGCTGCCCGGCGGCTGCGCCATCGGCTCGCGGCCGGTCGACCAGCACATCAAGGGCCTGCAGGCCATGGGCGCCGAGATCGTGGTGGAGCACGGCTACATGGTGGCGCGCATCGGCGGCGGGCGCACGCGCTTGCACGGCGCCCGCATCACGACCGACATGGTGACCGTCACGGGCACCGAGAATTTCATGATGGCGGCCGTGCTGGCCGATGGCGAGACCGTGCTGGAGAACGCCGCCCAGGAGCCCGAGATCGCGGACCTGGCCGAGATGCTGATCGCGATGGGGGCGACGATCGAAGGCCATGGCAGCAGCCGCATCCGGATCCAGGGCGTCGAGCGGCTGAACGGCTGCACCCACCAGGTGGTGGCGGACCGGATCGAGGCCGGCACCTTCCTGTGCGCCGTGGCCGCGACCGGTGGCGACGTGTTCCTGAAGCATGGCCGGGCCGATCATCTCGACGCGGTCATCGAAAAGCTGCGCGAAGCCGGCGCGCAGGTGTCGGCGGTCGATGGCGGTATCCGCGTTCAAAGCCAGGGCCGGCTCAAGGCGCAGAGCTTCCGCACCACCGAGTACCCGGGCTTTCCGACCGACATGCAGGCCCAGTTCATGGCGCTCAATGCGATTGCCGAAGGCACCTCGACCGTGACCGAGACGATCTTCGAGAATCGCTTCATGCACGTCGACGAGATGCTGCGCCTGGGCGCCAAGATCCAGACCGACGGCAAGGTGGCGGTGATCGAGGGCGTCTCGCAGCTGTCCGGCGCCACCGTGATGGCGACCGACCTGCGGGCGTCCGCCAGCCTGGTGATCGCCGGCCTCGTGGCCGATGGCGAGACCATGGTGGATCGCATCTATCACCTCGACCGCGGCTACGACCGCATGGAAGGCAAGCTGCGCGGCCTGGGCGCCGACATCGAGCGGGTCAGCGGGTCGGCGGAGGTGCTGCCGTGATCACGCTCGCGCTTTCGAAGGGCCGCATCTTCGAGGAAACGCTGCCGCTGCTGGCCGCAGCCGGCATCGAGGTGACCGAGGATCCGGAGACCTCGCGCAAGCTGATCCTGGCCACCACGCGGCCCGATGTGCGCGTGGTGCTGGTGCGTGCGTCGGACGTGCCGACCTACGTCCAGTATGGCGGCGCCGACCTCGGCGTGACCGGCCTCGACGTGCTGCTCGAGCATGGCAACCAGGGCCTCTACCAGCCGCTGGACCTGCGCATCGCAGCCTGTCGCCTGAGCGTCGCGGTGCGCGCCGACTACGACTACGCTTCGGCCGTCAAGCAGGGCTCGCGCCTCAAGGTGGCGACCAAGTACGTCGGCCTGGCGCGCGAGTTCTTCGCCAGCAAGGGTGTGCACGTCGACCTGATCAAGCTCTATGGCAGCATGGAGCTGGCGCCGCTCACCGGCCTCGCGGACGCGATCGTCGACCTGGTCTCGACCGGCAACACGCTCAAGGCCAACCACCTGGTGGAGGTCGAGCGCATCATGGACATCAGCGCCCGCCTGGTGGTCAACCAGGCCGCGCTCAAGCTCAAGCAAGAGGCCATCCGCCACATCGTCGACGCCTTCGCATCGGCCATTCCGAAATGAACCTGAAAGCCGCCCCCGCCCGTCTCTCGACCGCTTCGGCCAACTTCGAGGCCGAATTCCAGGCGCGCCTGCATTGGTCCGCCGAGGCCGATGCCGCGATCGAGCAGGTGGTGGCCGACATCCTCGCCGACGTGCGGCGCCGCGGCGACGAGGCGGTGCTCGAGTACACGCGCCGTTTCGATCGACTCGACCTCGACAGCGTCGACGCGCTGGAACTGACGGCGGCCGAGCTTCGTTCCGCCTTCGAATCGCTGCCGGCCGAACAGCGGGAGGCGCTCGAAGCCGCCGCGCGCCGCGTACGCACCTACCACGAGGCCCAGAAGAAGGCCAGCGGCGAGAGCTGGAGCTACCGCGATGCCGACGGCACGCTGCTCGGCCAGAAGGTCACGCCGCTGGACCGCGTCGGCATCTACGTGCCGGGCGGCAAGGCCGCCTATCCGTCGAGCGTGCTGATGAACGCGATTCCCGCGCACGTCGCCGGTGTCGGCGAAATCATCATGGTCGTGCCCACGCCGGGCGGCGAGAAGAACCCGCTGGTGCTGGCCGCGGCGCACGTCGCAGGCGTGACGCGTGCCTTCACCATCGGCGGCGCCCAGGCGGTGGCGGCGCTGGCCTATGGCACGGCGACGATTCCGGCGGTCGACAAGATCACCGGGCCTGGCAACGCCTACGTCGCGGCCGCCAAGCGCCGGGTCTTCGGCACCGTGGGCATCGACATGATCGCGGGCCCGAGCGAGATCCTGGTGCTGGCCGACGGCAGCACCTCGCCCGAGTGGGTGGCCATGGACCTGTTCAGCCAGGCCGAGCACGACGAGCTGGCGCAGAGCATCCTGCTGTGTCCGGACGCCGGCTACATCGAGCGCGTGCAGCAGGAGATCGACCGGCTGCTGCCCTCGATGCCGCGCGCCGCGATCATCGCCGCCTCGCTCAGCGGCCGTGGCGCCCTGATCCAGACGCGCAGCATGGAAGAGGCGTGCGAGATCAGCAACCGCATCGCACCCGAGCACCTGGAAGTCAGCAGCACGGAGCCGCACCGCTGGGAACCGCTGCTGCGGCATGCGGGCGCGATCTTCCTGGGCGCCTACACCAGCGAAAGCCTGGGCGACTACTGCGCCGGCCCCAACCACGTGCTGCCCACCAGCGGCACCGCGCGTTTCAGCTCGCCGCTCGGCGTCTACGATTTCCAGAAGCGCTCGAGCCTGATCGAGGTCAGCGAGGAGGGCGCCCAGGTGCTCGGCCAGGTCGCCTCGGTGCTGGCGCACGGCGAGGGGCTGCAGGCGCATGCGCGGGCGGCCGAGTTGCGCCTGCGCGGCGCAACGCCGTGAAACCGGACGGCATGGATCTCAAGACCAGTCGGGGGCATCCCTGGACCCTGGGCCAGAAGCTGCGACGCGCTTCCTGGATGCTGGTCTGGGCCCTGCTGGGTCGCGTCGGGCCGCGCGCGCTGTCGCCGCTTCGGCTCTTCCTGTTGCGGCTCTATGGCGCCCGGCTCGGCGAGAAGGTGCTGATCAGCGCCGGCGTGAAGGTGCTGATGCCGTGGAATCTGGTGATCGGCGAGTACACCGCGATCGGCGAGGGCGTCGAGATCTACAACTACGGCGAGGTCCGGATCGGCAAGAACTGCTGCGTCTCGCAGCGGGTGTGGCTGTGCACCGGCACCCACGACTACAAGCGGCCCAGCTTTCCGCTGATCTGGGACGACATCCGCGTCGGCGACGGAGTCTGGCTGGCGGCCGAGACCTTCGTGGCGCCGGGCGTCACGATCGGCGATGGCGCCGTGGTCGGCGCCCGCTCGGTCGTGACGCGCGATCTCGAGGGCCACTGCGTCCATGCGGGGAACCCATGCGTGCTGATCAAGCCACGCCCGCGCGACTGATCCGCGCGGCGGGCGCCTGCCTGGCGCTGCTGATGCTGTCGACGCTCGCGCAGGCGATGTCGATCCGCGAACTGCGCCTGCTCGAGGCCAACGAGAAGGAGGGCAAGCTCTACGCCAACTACTACCTCGTCGGAGTCATGGAAGGTCTGCGCGAGGCCAGCGACGCGGAGCTGCGCGCGGGCCGCAAGCCGATCTTCTGCATCAACGGCCGCCGGCTCGAACCCGTGATGGCACGCTCGCTCTACCAATCCGAACTGACGCGCAACGCCGACAGCTACGAGGCCGACATGCCGGTCCAGCTGGTGCTTTCCGCCGCGCTGCGCAACAGCTACCGCTGCAACCCCTGAACTCCGAATGACTGCCACCGACGACACCCGCCGCGTACTGGGCCGCATCCGCGCCGACATCCAATCCATGCATGCCTATGCCGTGCAGGACGCCCGCGGCCTGCTCAAGCTCGACGCCATGGAAAACCCCCACGGCCTGCCGCCCGCGCTGCAGGCCGCGCTCGGACAGCGCCTCGGCGCCCTGGCGCTGAACCGCTACCCGGGGGAACGCGGCGCCGACCTGCAGCGAGCGCTGGCCGCCCATGCCGCCATGCCCGAGGGCTTCGCGCTGATGCTCGGCAACGGCTCGGACGAGCTGATCTCCTTGCTGGCGCTGGCCTGCGACCTGCCCGGTGCCGCGATCCTGGCGCCGGTGCCCGGCTTCGTGATGTACGCCGTGAGCGCCCAGCTGCAGGGGCTGCGCTTTGTCGGCGTGCCGCTGACCGCCGATTTCGAGCTCGACGAGACCGCCATGCTCGAAGCCATCGCCAGGGAGAAGCCGGCCATCGTCTTCCTGGCCTATCCGAACAACCCGACCGCCAACCTGTGGGACGACGCGGTGATCGAGAAGATCGTCCTGGCCCAGGGCGCGCAGGGCGGCCTGGTGGTGATCGACGAGGCCTACCAGCCGTTTGCCGGCCGCAGCTACATCGACCGCGTCGCGCGCCACGGCCACGTGCTCCTGATGCGCACGCTCAGCAAGTTCGGCCTGGCCGGAGCCCGGCTGGGCTACCTGATGGGCCCGGCGGCGCTGATTGCGGAGGTCGACAAGGTGCGCCCGCCCTACAACATCAGCGTGCTCAACTGCGAATGCGCACTGTTCGCGCTCGAGCATGCCGAGGTGTTCGCCGGGCAGGCGGCCGAGATCCGCGACCAGCGCGCGGGGGTGGTCGAGCGCCTGGCGCGGCTGCCGGCGGTCAAGAGCTGGCCGAGCGAGGCCAACATGATCCTGATCCGGGTGCCCGATGCCGCAAAGACCTTCGAAGGAATGAAGGCGCGCGGCGTGCTGGTCAAGAACGTTTCTAAAATGCACCCATTGCTCGCGAACTGCCTGCGCCTCACGGTCGGAACCGCCGACGAGAACGCGCAGATGCTCGCCGCCCTCGAAGCCTCACTATGAACACCCCTCTGGCACCCGAAGCCGTCGTCGCCACCGGCGCGCGCACGGCCTGCGTCACCCGCAACACGGCCGAAACCAAGATCACGGTCCAGGTCGACCTCGACGGCACCGGCCGCGCGAAACTGTCGACCGGCATCGGCTTTTTCGACCACATGCTTGACCAGATCGCCCGTCACGGCCTGATCGACCTCGACATCGACTGCCAGGGCGACCTGCACATCGACGGCCACCACACGGTGGAGGATGTGGGCATCACGCTGGGGCAGGCCGTGGCCAAGGCCGTGGGCGACAAGAAGGGCATCCGCCGCTATGGCCACGCCTACGTCCCGCTGGACGAGGCGCTGAGCCGCGTGGTGATCGACTTCTCCGGCCGCCCGGGCCTGGTGATGGACGTTCCCTTCACCAGTGGCATGATCGGCACCTTCGACAGCCAGCTGACCTACGAGTTCTTCCACGGTTTTGCCAACCACGCCTTCGTGACACTGCATATCGACAACCTCAAGGGTGTCAACGCGCACCACCAGTGCGAGACCGTGTTCAAGGCCTTCGCCCGGGCGCTTCGCTCCGCCCTGGAACTCGACCCGCGCTCCGCGGGTGTCATTCCTTCCACCAAGGGTTCGCTCTGAGCCGCCACGACGCCCAATGACCGCCAATACCGTCGCCGTCGTCGACTACGGCATGGGCAACCTGCGCTCGGTGTCGCAGGCCGTGCAGCACGCGGCCGACCAGGTCGGGGTGGAGGTGTTCGTCACCTCCGATCCGGAGGTGGTGCGCCGGGCCACCCGGGTGGTGCTGCCGGGGCAGGGTGCCATGCCCGACTGCATGCGCGAGCTGGCCGACTCCGGCCTGCTCGAGTCGGTGCTCGAGGCCGCGGCCAGCAAGCCGCTGTTCGGTGTCTGCGTCGGCATGCAGATGCTGCTGTCCCATAGCGACGAAGGGCCTACCGACGGCCTGGGCCTGATCCCTGGCGAAGTGCGCAGGTTCGAACTCGAGGGCCGCACGCAGCCGGACGGCAGCCGCTACAAGGTGCCGCAGATGGGCTGGAACCAGGTCTTTCAGACGCGGGCGCACCCGGTCTGGGCCGGGGTGCCCGACCAGAGCTACTTCTATTTCGTCCACAGCTTCTACGCCAGGCCCGCCGACGTCGCCCACAGCGTAGGGGAGGCCGACTACGGCGAGCGCTTTACCGCCGCCCTGGCACGCGATAATATTTTTGCAACCCAGTTCCACCCCGAGAAGAGTGCGGAGCACGGGTTGCAGCTCTATCGAAATTTCCTCCACTGGAATCCCTGACGCAGTGAACGCCCCCATCGCTCGGCCCCGGCCTGTGCCTGCCGGGTTCTGAGTACCATCGCGCATTCCCCCGCCCACTGTCCCCGTCCCCTTTCGTCCGCCACGCAATCCCGCATCACCATGCTTCTCATTCCTGCGATCGACCTCAAGGATGGCCACTGTGTTCGCCTCAAGCAAGGCGATATGGACCAGTCCACCACTTTCAGCGAAGACCCGGCCGCCATGGCGCGCAAATGGCTTGAAGCCGGTGCGCGCCGGCTGCACCTGGTCGACCTGAATGGCGCCTTTGCCGGCAAACCGCAGAATCATGCGGCGATCAAGGCGATCCTGAGGGAAGTCGGCGACGACATCCCGGTGCAGCTCGGTGGCGGCATCCGCGACCTGGACACGATCGAGCGCTACATCGACGACGGCTTGCGCTACGTGATCATCGGCACCGCGGCGGTCAAGAATCCCGGCTTCCTGAAAGATGCCTGCAGCGCCTTCGGCGGCCACATCATCGTCGGCCTCGACGCCAAGGACGGCAAGGTGGCGACCGACGGCTGGAGCAAGCTGACCGGCCACGAGGTCGCCGACCTGGGCAAGAAGTTCGAGGACTACGGCGTCGAGTCGATCATCTACACCGACATCGGCCGCGACGGCATGCTGTCGGGCATCAACATCGAGGCCACCGTGCGGCTGGCGCAGGCGCTCACGATCCCCGTGATCGCCTCGGGCGGGCTGTCGAACATGGCTGACATCGACAAGCTGTGCGCGGTCGAGCCCGATGGCGTCGAGGGCGTGATCTGCGGCCGTGCGATCTACTCGGGCGACCTCGATTTCGCCGCCGCCCAGGCTCGCGCGGACGAACTGGCGGCGTAACTAGCTCGCCCCCAGGTTGCCCGCACTTCGTGTCGGGCGCCCACCCCCTACCGGGGGCAACACCTGCGGCCCGGCAAAGCCGGTTCCGCGGTGTTTCACGAACGGGCCTGGCTGCGCCGGCCGGTGCAGCGGGCTATTCTGTCTTGACGGCCATGGTCTGGATGATGGTTTCGAGCTGCGGGCTCATGGGCAGGTCGAGGCTGGTGCCGGACGGCAGCTTGCGCAGGAACCAGCGCTTGTACTGGCGCTCGATCTCGCCGTCCTCGGCCAGCGCCTGGAAGGTGTCGTTGACCACCTTGGCCAGCTGCGGATCGTCCTTGCGGTACATCACGCCGTAGGGGTCGTACGAGAGGAAGTCGCCGACCACCTGGTAGTCGCTGGCACCTCCGGCGCCGCCCCGGTCCTGCGCGATCAGGCCGTACAGCAGCACCTCGTCGGTCGCGAAGGCCTCGGCCTGGCCGGACTTCACCAGCGCGAACGAATCGGCATGGTCGCGCGACACCAGCAGGTTCAGTCCCAGCTTGAAGCGCGCCGACAGGTCGCGCAGGGTCTTCTCGTTGGTGGTGCCGGCGGTCACGGCCACCGGCTTGCCGGCCAGGTCGCGGAACGACTGGATCGGCGAGCCCTTCTTCACCAGCAGCCGGGTGCCCGAGACGAACATCGTCGGCGAGAAGGCCACGCGTCTCTGGCGCTCCAGGTTGCTGGTGGTGGAGCCGCATTCGAGGTCGACCTGGCCGCTGACCACCGCATCGATGCGCGATTCGGCGGTCACGGGCAGCCAGCGGATGGCCAGCGTCTTGTGCACCGCATCGCTCATGGCCTCGACCACCGCCTTGCACAGCTCGATCGAGTAGCCGATCGGTTCCTTGCGCGGCGACAGGAAGGAGAACGGCACCGACGACTCCCGGTAGCCGATGACCACCACACCGGCGTCCCGTGCCCTGGCCAGGGTGCCGGTCAGGCTCGCCGGACCCGCCGGCGCCGGCTCGGGCTGCGCGAACGCGGCCGGCGCCAAGCCCAGTAGTGCGCCCAGCAGCACGGCGGCAGTCCCGAGGCGGATCCGGACGGGCGTCATGGCCGCTCCTCAGGCGTGCGCCGGATGGGCGAGGGTTGCGGCGCTCTCGGCATCCATGGCCCGCGCGTTGGCCGCGGCGTCGCTCTCGGAGAGCAGCTCGCCCTCCCACTTGGCCACCACCGCCGTGGCGATCGAATTGCCCACCGCATTGGTGGCGGAGCGCCCCATGTCCAGGAAGGTGTCGACGCCGAGGATCAGAAGCAGTCCGGCTTCGGGGATGTTGAACTGGTTCAGGGTCGCGGCGATCACCACCAGCGAGGCGCGCGGCACGCCGGCCATGCCCTTGGAGGTCAGCATCAGGATCAGCAGCATCGTGATCTGGGTGCCGATCGACAGCGGGATGTCGTAGGCCTGGGCGATGAACAGCACGGCGAAGGTGCAGTACATCATCGAGCCATCGAGGTTGAACGAGTAGCCCATCGGCATCACGAAGCTGGAGATCTTGCGCTTGACGCCGAAGCGGTCGAGCGCGATCAGGATCTTCGGATAGGCGGCCTCCGAACTGGCCGTTGCGAAGGACAGCAGGAAGGGCTCGCGGATCAGCTTCAGCAGCGTCACGATGCGTGGCCCCAGGAAGACAAAGCCGGCCAGTGCCAGCAAACCCCACAGCATGAACAGGCTCAGGTAGAAGCCACCCATGAAGACCGCGAACTTGAGCAGGATGCCCAGGCCGTTGGTGGCGACGGTGGCGGCCATCGCGGCCATCACGGCGAGCGGGGCGAGCTTCATCACGTAGCCGGTGATCTTGAGCATCGCGTGCGAGAGCTCGTCGATGGCGTTGATCAGCGTGCGCGCCTTTTCGCCGAGCGAGGCCAGGGCGACGCCGAAGAACATCGAGAACACCACGATCTGCAGGATCTCGTTGTTGGCCATGGCCTCGACGAAGGACTTCGGGACCACGTGGCTGATGAAATCCTTCAGCGTGAACTTGGAGGTCGCGAGGTTGGCGGAAGACCCGATGTCGGGCAGCGGCAGGCCCAGGTTGTGGCCCGGCTGCAGCAGGTTGGCCATGATCAGGCCCAGCACCAGCGAGATCAGCGAGGCGGTGATGAACCAGCCCAGCGCCTTGCCGAACACGCGGCCGACCGCGGCGGCGTCGCCCATGTGGGCGATCCCGACCACCAGCGTCGAGAAGACCAGCGGCCCGATCAGCATCTTGATCAGGCGCAGGAAGACGTCGGACATGATCGAGATGTAGCCCGCGATCTCGACCGCGGTCTTCTTGTCCGGGAAATTGACGAAGACCATGTAGCCGATCACGATCCCGATCAGCATCGCGATCAGAATCCAGGCTGCCGGCGGCAGTTTCCTTCTCATGGCGACTCCTTGTGCGAGTTGTTCTGAAGCGCGGATTCCGCCGGGGGCGCGCAACAGCTGCCGCCGGTTGAGCCCATTTCAAGCGAAATTCGCGCCGTTCGCAATGCCCCTGCGATTCCGATGGCGCATCGCGAGGACCGCCCCAAATCTAGAATCGGGCCATGACCTCCAGCGCCCTCGACTTTCGTGGCCAGCCGGCCGTGTGCCTCGCGCTGCCGGACGGCGGCAGCTGTACCGTGGCCTTGCATGGCGCCCATGTGCTGTCCTGGACCACGGCCGATGGCGTGGAGCGGCTCTACCTGAGCCCCGAGGCCCGCTTCGATGGCCAGAGCGCGATCCGCGGCGGCGTGCCGGTCTGCTGGCCGCAGTTCAATCAGCGCGGGTCGCTGCCCAAGCACGGCTTCGCCCGCAACCTGCCCTGGACCGCCGAGGCCCCCGAGGCCGCCGGCCGGCGCGACACCGTGGTGCTGACGCTGCGCGAGAGCGCGGCCACCCGCGCGCTCTGGCCGCATGCGTTCCGGGCCCGGCTGGCCGTCACCCTGGCGCCGCGGGCGCTGCGCGTCGCGCTCACGATCGACAACAGCGGCAGCGGCCCGTTGTCCTTCGCGGCCGCGCTTCACAGCTACCTGCGGGTCGACGATGTCACCTTGGCCCGGCTCGAAGGCCTGCAGGGTGCCAACCGCTGGGACGCGGTGCGTGACGACCGGCATGTCGACATGGCGCCGGCGCAGGGCTTCGGCAGCGAGTTCGACAGCGTCTACGCCGCGCCCGCCCGGCCGCTTCGGCTGGTGCAGCCTTCGGGCACACTCGAGATCTCGCAAAGCGCGAGCTGCACCGAGACCGTGGTCTGGAACCCGGGCCCGCAGCTCAGCGCCAAGCTCGACGACCTGCCCGACGACGGCTGGCGCCAGATGCTCTGCGTCGAGGCCGCACGCATCGACGAACCCGTGCTGCTGGCGCCCGGTGCCCAGTGGCAAGGCTGGCAACAGCTCACGGTCGCCTGAACCCATCGCCTGAACCACACCATGCTTGCCAAACGAATCATTCCCTGCCTCGACGTCACCGGCGGCCGCGTCGTCAAGGGCGTCAATTTCGTCGAACTGCGCGACGCCGGCGACCCGGTCGAGATCGCGGCGCGCTACAACGCGCAAGGCGCCGACGAGCTGACCTTCCTCGACATCACCGCCACCAGCGACGGCCGCGACCTGATCCTGCCGATCATCGAGGCGGTGGCCTCCCAGGTCTTCATTCCGCTGACCGTCGGCGGTGGCGTGCGCACGGTGGCGGACGTGCGCCGGCTGCTCAATGCGGGTGCCGACAAGACCAGCTTCAATTCGGCCGCGATCGCCAATCCCCAGGTGATCGAGGACGCCTCGCGCAAGTACGGCGCCCAGTGCATCGTGGTGGCGATCGACGCCAAGCGGCGCACGCCCGAGGACGCCGCCACGCGGGGTCCCGGCTGGGACGTCTACAGCCACGGCGGGCGCAAGAACACCGGCCTCGACGCCGTGCAGTGGGCCGTCGAGATGGCGCGCCGCGGCGCCGGCGAGATCCTCCTGACCAGCATGGACCGCGACGGCACCAAGAGCGGCTTCGACCTCGAACTGACGCGGGCCGTGAGCGATGCCGTCAGCGTGCCGGTGATCGCCTCCGGCGGTGTCGGCAGCCTCGAGCACCTGGCCGACGGCATCCAGACCGGAGGCGCCGACGCCGTACTGGCGGCCAGCATCTTTCATTTCGGAGAGTTCACGGTCGGCGACGCCAAGCGGCAGATGGCGGCGCGCGGGATCCCGGTCCGGCTGTGACCGACAATACCCGGATATGAAACACCCCCGAAGCGCCTGCGGCGCCCCGAGTCGCTGCCAGAGGCAGCGGCTCTTCGGGTCCGTCCAAGCCTGCGCAGGCAGGCTTGGAGCCGCGGACCTCAGCCCCTTGAAGGGGGCGATACCAGCGGCCCGGCAAAGCCGGTTCCGCGGTATCCCTGGCATCGGATCGCACCGGTTTCGTGCGGCGCGGGTCACGCGACAGCGTGTTGGAACGATATGAACTGGCTCGACGAAGTGAAATGGGACGCGAACGGCCTGGTGCCGGTGATCGCGCAGGAACAGGGCAGCAACGACGTGCTGATGTTCGCCTGGATGGACCGCGAGGCGCTCGCCAAGACCGCCGAGACCGGCCGCGCCGTGTACTTCAGCCGCTCGCGCAAGAAGCTGTGGTTCAAGGGCGAGGAGTCCGGCCATGTGCAGACCGTGCACGAAATCCGGCTCGACTGCGACAACGACGTGGTGCTGCTCAAGGTCACGCAGCAGGGCCATGAGCCGGGCATCGCCTGCCACACGGGCCGCCACAGCTGTTTCTTCAGCAAGTACGAGAACGGCCAATGGACCGTCACCGAGCCGGTCTTGAAAGACCCCGCTTCGATCTACACATCGTCCCCGAGATGAGCACTGAAACACGCAATGCGGAAGATGCGCTCGCGCGCCTGGCCGCTGTCATCGAGAGCCGGCTGCCGGCACGCGGCGGCGACCCCGACCAGAGCTACGTCGCGCGCCTGCTGCACCGGGGCCCGGACGCCTTTCTCAAGAAGATCGGTGAGGAAGCCACCGAGGTCGTGATGGCCGCCAAGGACGCCGACCACGGCGGAGACCGCTCGAAACTGGTGAACGAAGTGGCCGACCTGTGGTTCCACAGCATGGTGGCGCTGGCGCACTACGGTTTCTCGCCCGCCGATGTGGTGGCCGAGCTCGAGCGCCGCGAAGGCACCAGCGGCATCGAGGAAAAGGCCCTGCGCAAGGCGCAGGACCGCGAAGCTTCCAACGACTGAAAGGAGCGCACGCCATGCCCAACGACATCGTGACCGTCGAGCCCGACGACTCGCTCAAGACCTGGGGCTGGGTCAGTTACATCCTGCATCTGGTGGTGGCGGTCGGCGCCGTGCTGCCCGGCGCCCAGGCTTCGATCGGCCTCCTGCTGATCGCGCTGGTGATCGACCTGGTCAAGCGCGAGGACGCTGCCGGCAGCTGGCAGGCCTCGCACTTCAGCTGGCGCATCCGTTCGGTGCTGTGGGCTGGCGTGCTGTACGTGCTGACTTCATGGTTGTGGCTGCTCTTTCTCGTGCCGGGCTGGATCGCCTGGGCACTGATTTCGCTTTGGTTCCTCTATCGCATCGTCAAGGGGATGGTGCGCATGAACGCGGGCCGACCCATGGAAACAGGCAATGTCATCTGACCCGAACTGCATCTTCTGCAAAATTATCGAGGGCAAGATCCCGTCGCGCAAGGTCTACGAGGATGACGAGTTGTTCGTCTTCAACGACATCGCGCCCTGGGCGCCGGTGCATTTCATGATCGTCCCGAAACGCCACATTCCGTCGATGGCGCAGGTGACGTCCGACGACGCGGCGTTGCTGGGCAGAATCATGGCCCTGGCGCCCAAGCTGGCGGTCGAGCAGGGCTGCCGGCCCTACCCCCAGGGCGGATTCCGCATCGTGGTCAACACGGGCGCCGAAGGCGGGCAGGAGGTGCACCATCTCCATGTGCACGTCATGGGCGGGCCCCGGCCATGGCTCAGGGGCTGATAGCCATCATTTCGGCCGGTCATTTCGCGGCGACTAAAATCCAACACATTCTTCAGGAGTAATCCATGGGTTCACTTTCCATCTGGCACTGGCTGATCGTGCTGCTCGTCGTCGTGATGATCTTCGGCACCAAGAAGCTCCGCAACATGGGATCCGACCTGGGCGGCGCCGTGAAGGGCTTCAAGGACGGCATGAAGGATGGCGCCTCGACCGACGCACCTGCCGCCCCGAATGCCCAGGTGACCGGCAACGCCACCGCCGACAAGTCGACGATCGACGTCGAAGCGCGTCAGAAGTCCTGAGCCAGACCGATCCGTGATCGACCTCGGCATCTCGAAACTGGCCCTCATCGGCGCGGTGGCGCTGATCGTCATCGGGCCGGAGAAGCTGCCGCGCGTGGCGCGCACCGTGGGCACCTTGCTCGGCAAGGCGCAGCGCTACGTGAATGACGTCAAGGCCGAGGTCAACCGCTCGATGGACCTCGACGAACTGCGCAAGATGAAGGACACGGTGCAGGATGCGGCGCGCGATGTCGAGCAGAGCATCCAGTCCAGCGCCAGCGATTTCGAGAAGCAGTTCTCCGAAAGCGGGCAGACGCTCTCCGCGCTGTCCGACACGGTGCCTTCCTTCCCCGAGTACAAGCACCCACGCAAGAACTGGCGCCTGAAGCAGGGCGCCACGCCACAGTGGTACAAGGCGCGCAACGGCGTGCGCACCAAGGCGCTGTCGGGCGCGGCGCGCGTGGCCCGTTACCGCCCCCACAAGATCAACTAGCGCAAGCTGGTGACCCGGCCCGCGCGCAGCGCGTGCCGGATTCCCGAGCGCAGCGTCCCCCCACATGGCCGACCCCACCGACAAGAACAAAGAAGACGAACTGGCCGGCACCGAGCAGCCCTTCGTCCAGCACCTGATGGAGCTGCGGGATCGCCTGCTCTACTGTGTCTACGGCCTGGTCGTGGCCGGCCTTTTGCTGGCCATCTGGCCCGGGCCGGCCGGCCTGATCGACATGATCGCGGTGCCGATCCGCGCCCACATGCCGCCGGACGCCAAGCTGATCGCGATCGGCGTCTTCTCGCCCTTTTTCGTGCCGCTCAAGGTGCTGGGGATGACGGCGGTGCTGCTGGCGCTGCCCTGGCTCATGTACCAGTGCTGGATGTTCGTGGCGCCGGGCCTCTACAGCCACGAGAAGAAGTTCGCGCTGCCGCTGATCTTCTTCGGCAGCCTGCTGGCCTATGGCGGCATCGCTTTCGTGCAGTTCTTCGTGCTGGACAAGATGTTCGGCTTCATCCAGAGGTTCACGCCGCCGTCGGTCAATGCCACGCCCGACATCTCGTCCTACGTGGAGGCGATCCTTTCGCTCTACATCGCCTTCGGCGTCGCCTTCCAGGTGCCGATCGTGGTGATGCTGCTGGTGCGCTTCGAGCTCGTCACGATCGAGAAGCTGCGTTCGTTCCGCGGCTATTTCATCGTGCTGGCGTTCGTCGTCGCCGCGGTGCTGACGCCGCCGGACGTGGTCTCGCAGCTCGCGCTCGCGATCCCGATGTGCCTGTTGTACGAGGTCGGCATCATCGGCGCGCGCTACTTCTCGAAATTCACCAAGCCGACGGAAGAAAGCGCCGACTCGGCGCAGTCCTGAATTCCGGCCCCGCCGGGATTTCGATTCACTCGGTCTCGTTCGGCGTCCGCCGCACCGGCGACCGCGGCCGCAGGCCCGGCGTGACGTCCAGCTCCAGCTTGTCGCTGCCGCGCTGCAGCGCGAAGCGGGTTGCCGTGCCGGGCTTGAGGCCTGCCACCGCGCTCAGCAGTTCCTGGGTGTTGCCGATGCTCTTCTCGCCGACGCCGGTGATCACGTCGCCGGGGCGCACGCCGGCCTTGGCCGCCGGGCCGTTCTGCAGCACGCCCGTGATGATCACGCCGGCGCTCGCCTTGACGCCGAAGGTCTCGGCCAGCTCGGGCGAGAGGTCGTTCGGCTCGACGCCGATCCAGCCGCGCGTGACCTTGCCGGCCGTCACGATGTCCTCGAGCACCTGCTTGGCGGTCGAGACCGGAATCGCGAAGCCGATGCCCATGCTGCCGCCCGAGCGCGAATAGATCGCGGTGTTGATGCCCTCGAGGTTGCCGTTGACGTCGATCAGCGCCCCGCCCGAGTTGCCCGGGTTGATGGCTGCGTCGGTCTGGATGAAGTTCTCGAAGGTGTTGATGCCGAGCTGGTTGCGCCCGAGCGCCGAGACAATCCCGCTGGTGACCGTCTGGCCGACGCCGAAGGGGTTGCCGATGGCCAGCACCTGGTCGCCGACCTGCAGCGCGTCGGAGTTCCCCAGCACGATCACCGGCAGCTTGTCGAGCTCGATCTTGAGTACCGCGAGGTCGGTGTCGGGGTCGGTGCCGATCACCTTGCCGCGCGCATGGCGGCTGTCGTTGAGCGTGACGTCGATCTCGTCCGCGCCTTCGACGACATGGTTGTTGGTGAGGATGTAGCCGTCGGCGCTCACGATCACGCCGCTGCCGAGCCCCACTTGTGGCTGGTCGCCCTGGTCGCCGAAGAAGAAACGGAACCACGGGTCGTCGTTGCGCGGCGAGCGCTGCGCCGCCTTGCTGGTGTTGATGCTGACCACCGCCGGCGAGGCCTTCTTGGCCGCGGCGCTCAGGCTGCCGGCGGTGGGGGGGCCGGCGGGCGCGGTGGGGGCCTCGATCACAGAGACCAGGCCGCTGAGCGGGCCGATGCGCCGGTTCAGCCACTCGGGCTTGAGCGTCGCGACGACGAAATAGGCCGCGAGCAGGATGGTCACGGCTTGGGCGAACAGCAGCCAGGTGCGTTTCATGAAGAGGCGGGCGAGACGTGGTGGGAAGAAATGGAGGGGCGGGCGTTGCGCCGTGGCCGGCGCCGAAGCTCCGATTGTCCCTCAAGGCTTCCGCTGTCCGGGCCCCCCGCACACCCCAGTGCACAAGGAGGAATTGGGGATAACCCTTGGAATTCATGGGTTTGCAGTCGGATGCGCTGCCGAGCCTGCGCCCGCCGGGGCCACAATGGCGCGATGAGCACCACCCGCCACGAACTCCTGCATGCGTTCGACCTGTTGCTTGCGCCCGCGCGTTTCAAGGACTACGGGCCCAACGGCCTGCAGGTCGAAGGCCGCATCAAGGTGCGAAAGATCGTCTCCGGCGTGACCGCGAGCCGGGCGCTGATCGAAGCCGCGATCCACGCCGAAGCGGATGCGATCTTCGTCCACCACGGCCTGTTCTGGCGCGGCCAGGACGGCTGCGTCACGGGCTGGATGCGGCAGCGCCTCGGCCTGCTGCTCGGCGACGACGTCAACCTGTTCGCCTATCACCTGCCGCTCGACGCCCACCCCGAGCTCGGCAACAACGCACAGCTCGGGCTTCGGCTCGGCCTGGTCGCGCATGCGGGTTCGACCGGCCGCTTCGGCGAGCAGGAGCTCGGCTTCCTCGGCGCGCGTGACAACGGCGAGGTCTTCGCGAGCGCGAAGCAGCTGGCCTCGCACGTCGAGAAAGCGCTCGGCAAGCCGGTCACGCTGGTGGAGGGCGCGCCGCGTCCGATCCGCAACATCGCCTGGTGCACGGGCGGCGCCCAGAGCTATTTCGAGGCGGCGGTCGCGGCCGGCGCCGATGCCTTCATCACGGGCGAGATCTCGGAGCCCCAGGCCCACTACGCCCGCGAGCTGGGCGTCGCCTTCCTCGCCTGCGGCCACCATGCCACCGAACGCTATGGCGCCCCGGCCGTCGCGGGCCATGTGGCGGCGCAGCTGGGGCTGACGCACGAATTCATCGACATCGACAATCCGGCGTGAGCTTCGAACCTTTGTCCCCCATCGCTGTCACGCTCGGCGACCCCGCGGGCATCGGGCCCGAAATCATCGCGAAGGCCTTTCGCGATGCGGCCGATGACTTGCGCGGATGTTTCGTGGCCGGCGATGTCGGCATCGTGCGCCGTGCCGCGCAGGCGATCGCTGCCGCCGGGGCACCGGCCTTGCCGGTCGCGCTGATCGAAGCGGCGCGCGACGTGCGCGATACGCCGCCGGGCTGCATCCCCGTACTGCAGGTGGTCGCGCCGCCTGGCGCGGTCATCGCGCACGGCGCGATCAGCGCGGCGGCGGGCCGCATCGCCGGCGATTGCGTGGTCTGGGCCGCACGCGCCGCGCTACGCGGCGAGATCGCCGCGATCGTCACTGCGCCTCTGCACAAGGAAGCGCTCGCGGCGGCCGGCTTCCCCTATCCGGGCCACACCGAATTGCTGCAGGCCGAGGCGGCCGCCCATCTCGGCCGGCCACTGTCCGAGGTGCCGGTGCGCATGATGCTTGCCAACGACGAGCTGCGCACCGTGCTCGTGAGCATCCACATGTCGCTGCGCCATGCGATCGAAGCCGTGAGTTTCGATGGTGTGCTGCAGACGCTGCGCATCGCGCACCAGGCGCTCGGGGCGGTGCTCGGGCGAGCGCCCAAGATCGGGGTGGCGGGCCTCAATCCGCACGCGGGGGAGGGAGGCCTGTTCGGCTCCGAGGAGCGCGAGATCATTGCACCGGCGATCGCGGCCGCGCGGGCCGAAGGCATCGATGCCGACGGGCCCCATGCGCCCGACACCGTCTTCATGCGCGCCCGCGCCAAGGCCGACGGCGCGGGCGAGTTCGACGTGGTGATCGCGATGTACCACGACCAGGGATTGATCCCGGTGAAGTACCTGGGCGTGGAGAAGGGCGTGAACGTGACGCTCGGCCTGCCGCTGGTGCGCACCAGTCCCGATCACGGCACCGCGTTCGACATTGCGGGCACCGGCCGGGCCGACGCCTCCAGCCTGATCGAGGCCGTGCGGATGGCCCGGTCGCTGGCCCCTGCGCGCCTCACGAACGCTTGAGGCTGTCGCGGATCTCGCGCAGCAGCACGGTGTCTTCGGGCGTCGGCGCCGGCGCCGCTTCGCTGGTCTTGCGCAGCTTGTTGATCTGCTTGACCATCAGAAAGATGATGAAGGCCAGGATCACGAAGTTCACCGCGATGGTGATGAAGTTGCCGTAGGCCAGCACCGGCGCGCCGGCCTTCTTGAGCTCCACCAGCGTGTCGGCCACGCCGGCCGGCCTGGGCCCGAGCACGATGTAGAGATTCGAGAAGTCGAGCTTGCCGAAGATGAGGCCGACCAGCGGCATGATGATGTCGCTCACCAGCGAGTCGACGATCTTGCCGAAGGCTGCACCGATGATCACGCCGACCGCCAGGTCGATCACGTTGCCCTTGACGGCAAATTCGCGGAACTCTTTCAGAAAGCTCATGTCGTGCACCTCTTCCGGGGATTGTTTTGAACGGCGGCCAGTATAGGGGTGGGGCTTTGTGTCGATGTCCGATCGAGGGCTCGCGTCGCGCGCCGCGCCGACGTTGAAATCGCCGCTTACGCTCCGCTACAATCGCGGGTTGACCCAAGCCCCTAGCGAAGAAGATTGAGGATCCCCATGAGTGACAGTACCGTGAGCACCGCCGGCCGACCCCGGATCGACACCAGCAAGCGGACATGGTTGATCGCATCAGGCTGCGCAGGCGCAGTGGGTGGTGTGGCCGTGGCCGTGCCGTTCGTGAGCTCGTTCCAGCCGTCCGAGAAAGCCAAGGCTGCCGGTGCGCCGGTCGAGGCGGACATCGGTGCCCTGCAGGTCGGCGAGAAGATGACCGTCGAATGGCGCGGCAAGCCGGTCTGGATCCTCAAGCGTTCGCCGGCGCAAGTCGCCGAGTTGCCCAAGCTCGATCCGCTGCTCGCCGATCCGCAATCCAAGCGCAACCCCGACGAGTTCACGCCGCCCTACGCCCGCAACGACCACCGTTCGATCAAGCCCGAGATCCTGGTGGTCGTGGGCATCTGCACCCACCTGGGCTGCTCGCCCATCGACAGGCTCCAGGCCGGCCCGCAGGCCTCGCTGCCCGACAACTGGGAAGGCGGCTTCCTGTGTCCCTGCCACGGCTCGACCTTCGACCTGGCCGGCCGCGTCTTCAAGAACAAGCCGGCACCCGACAACCTGCCGGTGCCGCCGCACATGTATCTCTCCGATACGCGCATCTTGATCGGCGACGACAAGAAGGCTTGAGGAGCAAGACATGGCTGAATTCAACGAAATCTCCCCCAACGCACCCGCCGGCGAGAAGCTGCTCAACTGGGTCGACAACCGCTTCCCGCTGACCAAGCTCTGGAACGACCAGTGGGGCAAGTACTACGCGCCGAAGAACTTCAACTTCTGGTACATCTTCGGTTCGCTCGCGATGCTGGTCCTCGTGATCCAGATCGTGACCGGCATCTTCCTCGTGATGCACTACAAGCCCGACGCCGCGCTGGCGTTCGGCTCGGTCGAGTACATCATGCGCGACGTGCCGTGGGGCTGGCTGATCCGCTACATGCACTCGACGGGGGCCTCGGCCTTCTTCATCGTGGTCTACCTGCACATGTTCCGCGGCCTGATGTACGGCAGCTACCGCAAGCCGCGCGAGCTGATCTGGATCTTCGGTTGCGCGATCTTCCTGTGCCTGATGGCCGAGGCCTTCATGGGCTACCTGCTTCCGTGGGGCCAGATGAGCTACTGGGGCGCCCAGGTGATCGTGAACCTGTTCGCCGCGATTCCCTTCGTCGGTCCTGACCTCGCGCTGCTGATCCGCGGCGACTATGTGGTGAGCGACGCCACGCTGAACCGCTTCTTCAGCTTCCACGTGATCGCCGTGCCGCTGGTGCTGCTCGGCCTGGTGGTCGCCCACCTGATCGCGCTGCACGAAGTGGGGTCCAACAACCCCGACGGCATCGAGATCAAGGCCAACCGCGGCGCCGACGGCCATCCGGTCGACGGCATCCCGTCGCACCCGTACTACACGGTGCACGACATCTTCGGCGTGGTGGTGTTCCTGACGATCTTCTCGGCCGTGATCTTCTTCGCGCCCGAGGCCGGCGGCTACTTCCTCGAGTACAACAACTTCATCCCGGCGGATTCGCTCAAGACGCCGAACCACATCGCGCCGGTCTGGTACTTCACGCCCTTCTATTCGATGCTGCGTGCCATCACCAGCGAGATGATGTATGCGCTGATCGCCTGCGTGGTCGGTGCGGCCGCCTACGGCGTCCTGAAGGCCCGCTTCCCCGCCTTCATCAAGGCCGGTGTCGCGGTCGTCGCCGTCGGCGTGGTCGCGATGATGCTGTCGATCGACGCCAAGTTCTGGGGTGTGCTGGTGATGGGCGGCGCGGTCGTCATCCTGTTCTTCCTGCCCTGGCTCGACCACAGCCCGGTCAAGTCGATCCGCTATCGCCCGAGCTGGCACAAGTATGTCTACGGTGTGTTCGTCGTCAACTTCGTGGTGCTCGCCTACCTCGGCGTGCAACCGCCGTCGCCGATCGGCGAGCGCGTGTCGCAGATCGGAACGCTCTTCTATTTCGGTTTCTTCCTGCTGATGCCGTGGTGGAGCCGCCTCGGCGAATTCAAGCCGGTCCCCGAGCGCGTGGTTTTCAACGCTCACTGACCGGGAGACAACAAGAATGAAGAAACTGATCCTCACGTTGATCGCGGCGCTCGGCATCGTCACGGGCGCGCAAGCGGCCGAAGGCGGCATCCCCTGGGACAAGGCGCCCAACCGCACCACCGACCTGGCATCGCTGCAGAACGGTGCCAAGCTGTTCGTCAACTACTGCCTCAACTGCCACTCGGCGGCGTTCATGCGCTTCAACCGGCTGCAGGACCTCGGCATCACCGACCAGCAAATCAAGGACAACCTCCTGTTCACGACCGACAAGATCGGCGAGACCATGAAGGTCAACCTGGCTCCGCAACAGGCCAAGGAATGGTTCGGCACGATTCCGCCTGACCTGACCCTGGTGGCGCGCTCGCGTGCCGGCCACGGCGGCACCGGTGCCGACTACCTCTACACCTATCTGCGCACCTTCTACCGCGACGACACCAAGGCCACCGGCTGGAACAACCTGGCGTTCCCGGCCGTGGCGATGCCGCACGTGATGTGGGAGCTGCAGGGCGAGCGACGTCCGGTCTTCGAGAAGGTCGAAGCCCACGGCCATGAAACCGAAGTGTTCAAGGGCTGGGAGCAAGTAAGCCCCGGCACCATGACGCCGATGCAGTTCGACCAGGCCGTCGGCGACCTCGTGAGCTATCTGCAGTGGATGGCCGAGCCGGCGCAGAACACCCGCATCCGCGTGGGCGTCTGGGTGCTGCTGTTCCTGCTCATGGCAGTGGTCTTCACGTGGCGGCTGAATGCCTCGTACTGGAAAGACGTCAAGTAATTCCACGCCGATCGGGCGCCTCGTGCGCCTGGTCCCGCAGAGTGGGTTGCGAACGCGACCCACTCTTTTTGATTTTTAGGAGTCTTTCGCCATGATGGTCCTTTATTCGGGAACGACCTGCCCCTTTTCCCATCGCTGCCGCTTCGTGCTGTTCGAGAAAGGCATGGATTTCGAGATTCGTGACGTCGACCTCTACAACAAGCCCGAAGACATCAATGTGATGAACCCGTACGGGCAGGTGCCGATTCTGGTCGAGCGCGACCTGATCCTGTACGAGTCGAACATCATCAACGAGTACATCGACGAGCGCTTCCCGCATCCGCAGCTGATGCCCGGCGACCCGGTCGACCGTGCACGCGTGCGCCTGTTCCTGCTCAACTTCGAGAAGGAATTGTTCGTGCATGTCTCGATGCTCGAGAACCGCACCACCAAGGGCAACGAGAAGGCCATCGAAAAGGCGCGCGCGCACATCCGCGATCGCCTGACTCAGCTGGCGCCCGTGTTCCTCAAGAACAAGTACATGCTGGGCGACAACTTCTCGATGCTCGACGTCGCGATCGCACCGCTGCTGTGGCGCCTCGACTATTACGGCATCGACCTCAGCAAGAACGCGGCTCCGCTCCTGAAGTACGCCGAACGCATCTTCTCGCGCCCGGCCTACATCGAGGCGCTGACGCCGTCCGAAAAGGTCATGCGCAAGTGAGTCGCTGGCCCAGCCGCCCATGATCAACGCGCTCGAATCGTCATCCACCCGCCCGTACCTGATCCGGGCGCTGTATGAATGGTGCACCGACAACGGCTTCACGCCGTATGTCGCGGTGCAGGTCGACGATACGGTGCAGGTGCCGCGCGAGTACGTCAAGAATGGCGAGATCGTGCTGAACATCAGCTTCGACGCCACCAGTTCGCTCAAGCTCGGCAACGACTTCATCGAGTTCAAGGCCCGCTTCGCCGGCACGGCGCGCGAAATCAGCGTGCCGGTCGGCCGCGTGATCGCGATCTATGCGCGCGAGAACGGCCAAGGCATGGCGTTTCCGGCACCCGTGCCGGCGCCGGCCGATGGCAGCGCCGGCCCGGCGTCGACGACCCAATCGGCCGCCTCGACCCGCACGCCGCTGCGCGATGCGTCGCGTGGCACCGAGGGAGACGCGAGCAAGGTGGTGCACCTGGTCACGGGCGAGGGCGACGATGCCGTCGAATCGAGCGATGCGCCAACGGATCCCGAGGATCCGCCGCGTCCGCCGGCGGGCGGCGGAGCGCGCCCTTCGCTCAAGCGGATCAAGTGAACCTTGCGGCCTGGCCGGGCCGCTAAAATCCGAATCCCGCCGCTTTAGCTCAGTTGGTAGAGCAACCGCCTTGTAAGCGGTAGGTCGTCAGTTCGATTCCGACAAGCGGCACCAGTTTCCTGCGTTTCCGGCCACGGTTCAGGCGCCGAGCGAAGGCAGGTCGGTGCGGACCGAATCCATCAGGTACACCGGCAGCAGGTCGGCATCGGCGGTCAGGGCCACGCGGACCCGGCGCGCAGCGCCACCATTGCCGGCCGAGCGTTCCATCCACGATCCCCTGCAGCTCGCGGGCAGCCGGTTCCAGGCCTGCGTCGTCATGTGCTCGAACCCCGGTCCCGGGTAGTTGTGCAATGGCGTCGCTTCAACGGCCGCCGGCACGCCAACCGGTTGGTCGGGCAGATCGCCTCGCGTCCGCACGCCGACGCGCCGCAAGAGGGTGTCCATGCCCGCTTCGGCATCTCGGCGCATTGCCTCGTCTGCAGGGGGGGCCACGGGCATGCGTACGGGAGCGCGGGACATTTCGGGTTCCAGGGATTTCATCTGAACGCAGTCTAGGAATGGGCCGCGTGGCCGTCCCTCAGAAACGTCTGATTCACCGTGCCCCGGGGCGCCGGTGCGTGACAGGAAGGCAGAATGGACAGCGGCCGAGAGATTCGACCTTGTCGCGCCACAAGGCATCCGGCAGCCATAGTGGCTGCTGCTCACGGCGCCATTTCATTCAAAAAACGATCACGCTGAACGCATGTCCTACGCATCCAACGCCTCCGCCCCTGCCGCAAGCCGCAGCCATTCGATGCAGCGCCGCGCGATCGCCCTCCAGTGGATCCGCAAGACCCACGGCTGGATCGGCCTCTGGGGCGCGATTCTTGGCCTGATCTTCGGCACCGCGGGCATCTGGCTCAACCACCGGGCCGTGCTCAAGCTGCCGATGTCGCAGCAGCGCGCCAGCGCCCAGTTGTCGCTTCCCGACCCGGCGCCCGCGAGCGCGCAGGACATGGCGGTCTGGCTGCAGCGCGCGCTGGACCAGAAGGGCCCGCCGAATTCGATGCGGACCGAGCCCGCGCGGCCGGTTGGCTGGAGCGAAAAGGGCAAGGCCGACCCGTTGATGCAGCCAGAGCGATGGGTGTTCAACTTCGGCGGCCCCGATGCCATCGTGCAGGCGGACTACTGGCGCGGCAACCGGTCGGTGGGCGTCACGACCACGCGCAACGGCTTCCTCGCCACGCTGACCAACATGCACAAGGGTACCGGCATGTCGCTGGGGTGGATCCTGCTGGTCGACACGCTGGCGGGCAGCCTGATCTTTCTGTCGCTCTCGGGCGTCGTGCTCTGGATGCTGACGCACCGGCGCCGCACCGTCGGGCTGGCGATCTTCGGCACCTCGGTGGCCCTCACGCTGGGACTGGCGCTGGCCCAGACCTGAGCCGCCGGCGACGGTTTTCAGCGCCTCGACGTCACCTTGATCCGGATCGTCGCCACCTCCCAGCCGCGCGACTTCAGCCGCGCGTGCAGCATCGGTGCCAACTGGCGCAGCTTGGCGGCCGCCGCGCTGCCGTGAACCAGCATGCACCATACATCGCCCTCGGCCGGGCCGGCCTGGATGGCGGGGCGCATCTCGGGCGGGATCAGGTCAAGCACCGCGGCCAGCCGTTCGCTGGCGTCGCGGGCGCGCGCGGCCAGGCCCGCCAGGGTCGGGGAACCCTCGGTGGCTTCGAGCACGGTGACGGCGTTGTAGCGGCGATTCATGGGCAATGGACGGGCAAATGGCCGAAGTGGCGGGAAATGGCAGGTCGTGAGGGCCAGGACAAGGCGGCTAAAATCAGCGGTTTGCCGGCAATCCTGCGGGCCGGTCCGCTTGTCTTTTGACAAAGCGCGCCCAAGTTCGTTCTCCGTCTATCTTAGGGACTTCGGTCGAGGCGCCCGCATCCGGCGAGTGTGCATCGATCTCCATTCATGGCCACCAACTTCCTGACCCAAATTTTCGGCAGTCGCAACGACCGGCTCTTGAAGCAGTATCGCAAGACGGTCGAACGCATCAACGCGTTGGAACCGTCCTTCGAGAAGCTCGACGACGACGCGCTGCGCGCCAAGACGCAGGAGTTCAAGGACCGTGTCGCCAAGGGCGAGTCGCTCGACGACCTGCTGCCTGAAGCGTTCGCTACGGTGCGGGAAGCGTCGAAACGGATCATGAAGATGCGCCATTTCGACGTCCAGCTGCTGGGCGGCATGGCGCTGCACAACGGCAAGATCTCCGAAATGCGCACCGGCGAGGGCAAGACCCTGACGGCCACGCTGCCGGTGTACCTCAATGCGCTCACCGGCAAGGGCGTGCACGTGGTCACGGTGAACGACTACCTCGCCGGCCGCGACGCCAAGTGGATGGGCCGCCTCTACAACTACCTCGGGCTGTCGGTCGGCATCAACCTGCCGCAGATGCCGCGCGAGGAGAAGCAGCAGGCCTACGGCAGCGACATCACCTACGGCACCAACAACGAGTACGGCTTCGACTACCTGCGCGACAACATGGTGTACGAGCCGGGCGACCGGGTCCAGCGCGGGCTGAACTACGCGATCGTCGACGAGGTGGACTCGATCCTGATCGACGAGGCGCGCACGCCGCTGATCATCAGCGGCCAGGCCGAGGACCACACCGAGCTCTACCTGGCGATCAACAAGGTCGTGCCGCTGCTGGTCAAGCAGGAAGGCGAGGCCGATCCGCGCACTGGCGAAGGCGTCACCAAGCCCGGCGACTTCACGGTCGACGAGAAGACCCACCAGGTGTTCCTGACCGAAGACGGCCACGAGAAGGCCGAGCAGGTGCTGTCCGAGTTCAAGCTGCTGCCCGAGGGCGCGTCGCTCTACGATCCGGCCAACATCACATTGATGCATCACCTGAATGCGGCACTGCGGGCGCGGCATCTCTACCATCGCGACCAGCACTACGTGGTGCAGCAAGGCGAGGTCGTGATCGTCGATGAATTCACCGGCCGCCTGATGACCGGCCGCCGCTGGAGCGATGGCCTGCACCAGGCCGTGGAGGCCAAGGAAGGCGTCGAGATCCAGGCCGAGAACCAGACCCTGGCCTCGATCACCTTCCAGAACTACTTCCGGCTCTACGCCAAGCTCGCCGGCATGACCGGCACGGCCGACACCGAGGCCTACGAGTTCCAGGAGATCTACGGCCTCGAGACCATGATCATTCCGCCGAACCGTCAGAGCAGGCGCGAGGACCAGCTCGACCGCGTCTACAAGACCACGCGCGAGAAATACGACGCCGCGATCCAGGACATCCGCGAGTGCTACGAGCGCGGCCAGCCGGTGCTTGTCGGCACCTCGTCGATCGAGAATTCCGAGATCATCGACGGCCTGCTCGAGAAGGCCGGCCTGCCGCACCAGGTGCTGAACGCCAAGCAGCATGCGCGCGAAGCCGAGATCGTGGCCCAGGCGGGCCGCACCAAGATGATCACGATCGCGACCAACATGGCGGGCCGCGGGACCGACATCGTGCTCGGCGGCAACGTCGAGAAGATGATCGAGGCAGTGGAAGCCGACGAGTCCGTCGACGATGCCGCCAAGGCCGAAGAAATCGCACGGCTGCGCGCCCAATGGGACAAGGACCACGAGTTCGTGAAGTCGCTCGGCGGCCTGCGCATCATTGCCACCGAGCGTCACGAGTCGCGCCGCATCGACAACCAGCTGCGCGGCCGCTCGGGCCGCCAGGGCGACCCGGGCTCCTCGCGCTTTTATCTGGGCCTGGACGACCCGCTGATGCGCATCTTCGCGGGCGACCGCGTGAAGGCGATCATGGACCGCCTCAAGATGCCCGACGGCGAGGCGATCGAGGCCGGCATCGTGACCCGCAGCATCGAGAGCGCGCAGCGCAAGGTCGAGGCGCGCAACTTCGACGTGCGCAAGCAGCTGCTCGAGTACGACGACGTCTCGAACGACCAGCGCAAGGTGATCTACCAGCAGCGCAACGACATCCTCGACGCCACCGATCTGAGCGCGCAGATCGAGGCGCTGCGCGAAGGCTGCTTCACCGACCTGGTGCGTCAGTACGTGCCGGCCGAATCGGTCGAGGAGCAATGGCAGCTGGCCGGGCTCGAGAAGACCCTGGCCGACGAGTGGGGCCTGCAGATCCCGCTGCAGAAGGAAGTCGAGGCCGCGACTGCGATCGGCGACGAGGATGTGGTCGAGAAGGTGGTCGCCGCCGGCAACGAGGCCTTCAGCGCCAAGGTCGCGCTGATCGGCCAGGAGAACTTCACGCAGTTCGAGCGCATGGTGCTGTTGCAGAGCATCGACACCCATTGGCGCGAGCACCTGGCTTCGCTGGACTACCTGCGCCAGGGCATCCACCTGCGCGGCTATGCGCAGAAGCAGCCCAAGCAGGAATACAAGCGCGAGGCCTTCGAGCTCTTCGGCCAGTTGCTCGACTCGGTCAAGAACGAGGTCACGCGCCAGCTCATGACGGTGCGCGTGCAGTCCGGCGAACAGCTCGAGGAAGCTGCCGACGCCATGGAAAGCCGCGGCGAGAACCTCGCCAACATCACCTACACGGCGCCGACCGAAACCGGCGAGGTCGAGGTCCGGGTCGACGAGGAAAGCCTGCGCCGCCAGGCGGCCGGCGGCCTGAGTGCCGGTGCCGCGGCCTTCGCGCGCGTCGGCCGCAACGACCCGTGTCCGTGCGGCAGCGGCAAGAAATTCAAGCAGTGCCACGGCAAGCTCACCTGACAGCAACGACCAGGATTTCCTCATGCCAGTGAATCTTTCCGCTCCCGACCCCGCCGCGCTGCATGCGGTGCCCGGTGTCCGCATCGGCGTGGCCGAAGCGGGCGTACGCAAGGCCAACCGCAAGGACCTCACGGTGGTGCTGATCGACGAAGGCGCCGCGGTCGGCGGCGTGTTCACGCAGAACCGCTTCTGCGCCGCGCCGGTCCAGGTCTGCCGCGAGAACCTGGCCCGCGATTTCGGCATTCGCGCGATGCTGATCAACACCGGCAACGCGAATGCCGGCACCGGCGAGGACGGCCTGGCGCGCACGCGGGCGACCTGCATCGCGCTCGCGCGGCACCTGAATCTCGCGCCCGAGCAGATCCTGCCTTTCTCGACCGGCGTGATCATGGAGCCGCTGCCGATCGACCGCATCGAAGCCGGCCTGCCTGCCGCGCTCGCGGATGCCGCGCCCGGCCATTGGGCGCGCGCGGCCGAAGGCATCATGACGACCGACACCGTGCCCAAGGCCTTCAGCCAGCAGGTGCAGATCGGCGGCGTGACCGTCACGGTCACCGGCATCAGCAAGGGCGCCGGCATGATCCGGCCGAACATGGCGACCATGCTCGGCTTCATGGCCACCGATGCGAAGATCGAGGCGTCGCTGATCCAGCCGCTGGCCAAGGCGCTGGCCGATGCCTCCTTCAATCGCGTGACGATCGATGGCGACACCTCGACCAACGATTCCTTCGTCGTGATCGCGACGCAGAAGGCGGCGCACGCCACCATCACCTCGCTCGAATCCGTCGAAGGCCGCGCCCTCGTGGAAGCGATGCAGAACGTCGCGCGCCAGCTGGCCCAGGCCATCGTGCGCGACGGCGAAGGCGCGACCAAGTTCATCACGATCCGGGTCGAGGGCGGCAAGGATTCGGCCGAGTGCCGGCAGGTTGCCTATGCGGTCGCCCATTCGCCGCTGGTCAAGACCGCGTTTTACGCGAGCGACCCGAACCTGGGCCGCATCCTCGCGGCCGTCGGCTATGCCGGCATTGCCGACCTCGACCAGACCGGCATCGACCTCTACCTCGACGACGTCCATGTGGCGGTCAAGGGCGGTCGCAATCCGAGCTACCGCGAGGAAGATGGCCAGCGCGTGATGAAGCAGAGCGAGATCACGGTGCGCATCGCGCTGGGCCGCGGCAGCGCCGCCGACACGGTCTGGACCTGCGACCTGAGCCACGACTACGTCACCATCAACGCCGACTACCGGTCATGAAGCCCCCACGCTTGCTGCGCTCGCTGCCATGAACGAGAAATTCGAACGTCTCCTGGAACGCGCCGAACAGCTCATCGGCCGCATCGAGTCGATCCTTCCCCAGCCGCTGTCGGCCCCCGACGACTGGAACGCCTCGATCGCCTGGCGCTACCGCCGCCGCAGCTCGGGCCACGGCACGCTCGAGCCGGTGCGCCACGTGGCCGCGATGTCGCTCGATGCGCTGAAGGAAATCGACGTCCAGAAGGAAAAGATCGAGCGCAACACGCGCCAGTTCGTCGAGGGCAAGCCGGCCAACAACGTGCTGCTGACCGGTGCCCGCGGCACCGGCAAGTCGTCCCTGATCCGCGCCTGCCTGCAGGCCTATGCGCCGCAGGGCCTGCGCCTGATCGAGGTCGACAAGGCCGAGCTGACCGACTTGCCCGACATCGTCGAGGTGGTTTCGGGCCGTCCCGAGAAATTCATCGTCTTCAGCGACGACCTGAGCTTCGACGAGGGCGAGCCGGGCTACAAGGCGCTCAAGTCGATCCTCGACGGCTCGATCGCCGCGTCGACGCCCAACGTGCTGATCTACGCGACCAGCAATCGGCGCCACCTGCTGCCCGAGTACATGAAGGACAACCTCAGCTACACCCACACGGAAGACGGTGAGGTGCACCCGGGCGAAGTGATCGAGGAGAAGATCTCGCTGTCGGAGCGCTTCGGCCTCTGGGTGAGCTTCTATCCGTTCAGCCAGAACGAGTACCTGGCGATCGTCGCCCAGTGGCTTTCCTCTTTCGGTGTCGACGCCAAGGCGGTCGAGGCCGCGCGCCCGCAAGCGCTGGTGTGGGCGCTCGAGCGTGGCTCGCGCAGCGGCCGCGTGGCCTACCAGTTCGCGCGCGACTATGCCGGGCGCGCCTGAGGCTGCCATGACGGGTTCGCGCAAGCACACCGAGGTCGCGGTCGGCATCCTGATCCGCGAGGACGACGCGCTGCTGCTGTCGACCCGGCCCGAGGGCAAGCCCTATGCGGGCTACTGGGAATTCCCGGGCGGCAAGCTCGAAGCCGGCGAGTCCGTCGAACAGGCCCTGCGCCGCGAGTTGCACGAGGAACTCGGCATCACGATCGCCGGCGCCGAAGTCTGGAAGGTCACCGAGCACGATTACCCGCACGCGCTGGTGCGCCTGCACTGGTGCAAGGTGACGCAGTGGGCGGGCGATTTCGAAATGCGCGAGGGGCAGGCGATGTGCTGGCAGCAACTGCCGCTGGACGTTGCGCCGGTGCTGCCGGGCGCGCTCCCGGTGCTGGGCTGGCTGGCCGAGGAGCGCGGCCTGGCCTTCGAGCGGCCTGCGGCCTAGGGCTTACTGGCGCTTGGGATCGCCGAACGGATCATCGTCCGGCGGCGCATCGGCGGGCATCTTGAATTCCTCGCTGGCCCAGGCGCCGAGATCGATGCCCTTGCAGCGCGCGCTGCAGAACGGCCGGTAGGGGTTGCTGGCCGCATAGACGCTGTCCTGCCCGCACGCCGGGCACCTGACGATCCGCTCGCCGAGAGCATTCACGGCACTCATGCGCAGAGGGTGAGTTCGAAAGGCGCGTCGTCCGTGCTCTGGTGCAGCCGGTCGTCGGCCTCGTGCCGCATCAGGCGCACCGACACCATGAGCCGGTTGCCGCTGATCTCGGGGATGAGCCCGAGCTTGGGGTCGATGCGCAGCCGCAGCAGCTGGAAGCTGCGGCCTTGCGGCAGGGTCTGCTGGAACTGGCCGTTGGCCGCGATCACCTTGTAGGGCACGTCGGCGTCACGCAGCAGTTTGAGCAGCAGGTAGATCGATTCGGCCAGCGGAGCGAGCGTTGACGACCAGCGTTCGAGGTCGGCGCGGCGCTCGGGGGCCCGGCGGTTCTGCCAGGTGTAGTAGGCCGGCAGGTCGAATTCGCAGGTGCCGCCCGGGATGCCGGCGCGGCTGCGGATGCTCATGAGCCACTCGTTCTCGGTCAGCGCCTGGCCCGCCTTGCCAGGCACCGTGTTGAGCGTCGCGAAGTTGCTTTCGAGCTTGCCCACCACCTGGTCCAGCACCGACTCGGCGATCGCGGGATTGCCGCGGTAGCTGTTGAAGACGTTCTTGTGCTTGTCGAGATCGCGCAGCACATCGGCCTTGAGGTCGGCGCGAGCAGCCACGTCCATGATCTCGAAGATCGTGACGAGCGCATAGTGATGCAGCAGCGGCGAGTCGGCCGGCACCAGTTCGCCAAGACGGCGAAACAGGTGTTCCAGCCGCAGGTAGGTCCGGATGCGCTCGTTGAAGGGGTACTCGTAGAGGATCACGCGTAGTGGCTTCCGGTTGCAGATGATAGCTTCAAGAAGCCTTCGAGGGCGCAGTGGGCAGGATCTTGCGAACCGCCTCGAGTATGCGCTGACCGACCACCAACTGCCCGTGCATCGACAGGTGCGTGTCGTTGGGGAAGAAATAGTCGCGGACCTTCTTTTTCTCCTCCTGCGAGAGGCTGAACAGGTCGGGGCCGAGATCGGCGGCCCCGAAAGCCGTCACGAAATCTTTCGAATGTTCCGGCTTGACATACACGGTGGTCTTGTTGGGAATGATCATCCACAGGACGGCGCGCTGCGGATGGGCGTCGCTGAAGGCCTTCATCTGTGCCGCATGCTGCACCGTGAGCTCGCCGTTCTCGTCGTCGGCCGGCCAGAACGGGACCTTGTCGCAGAGCTGGTGGCTGAACATCGCGCAGCCCTCGGGAACCGGACGCACCAGGATGCGGTCGTTCGACAAGATCGGTTCCGTCGCCTCGCGCGCCCTCCTGGTGTTGCGATAGATCCGCACGCCCGAGGTCAGCTTGCCGTCCCAGTTGAGCGCCGGCGCCGGCACCGCCGAGGGCGATTCGAAGAAGGGCTTGAGGCCGGCCGAGAAGGGCTTGGTCATCGTCTTGCAGGTCTGCGTGGCGACCATGCGGTCGTTCACCAGGCGCTCGATGCTCTCGACGATCACCAGCTTGCCGCGGAAGCCCGCGCGATCGAGCCAGGCATCGAAGTCGCCGCAGAGTTCCTCGTTGATCTGGCCCCAGAAGGTGGTCGTGACGCGGTAGCCGGCCCGGGTGAGCAGCGACTGCCAGCGGTTCGACATCGAGAAGCTGTCGCCGATCACAACGATGTCGGCGTCGGCGACCGGCACCGCATTCAGGTACTGCCGGTCCACGTGCGGCGGCTCGATCCGCCAGCCGAAGGCGGTCTCCGACAGCAGGCCGATGCGGGTCATGTCGCCATAGAAGGCCGGCGTCTTCAGGGTCACGATCAGCAGCGCGATGATGACGAGGAAGCCGGCCCCGAAGATCCGCAGCCAGAGTTTCGCGGGAGTCATATCAGAATTGGAAATAGAGGAAGGGGCTGTACGAGCCCAGCTTCGAAACGCAGACGCCCAGCAGGTACACCGTGAAGACGGCCATCAGCGCCGTGAACACCCAGGCCAGGCGCGGCCGTCCGGCCAGGGCCTGCAGCTGCGGCACCCAGCGCTGCAGCGTGATGGTCGGCGGCATGACCAGGCAGATGAACAGTCCGACCAGCAGCGTATGGAAGAAGTCGTTCTTGCGGTAGGGCACGGCCCCGAGTTCGCTGAACACCGAATGCGCGGTGCCGTGCATCCCGAGCATGGCCTGGTAGATGGTGGTCGCGGCGTGCATGCTCTCGGCCCGGAACACGACCCAGGCGATCATCACGCAGACGAAGGTCAGCAGCCAGCCGAGTAGGCGCGCCACCCGGCCGGGCTTGGCGTTGCGGCGCACCTTGGCGTTCCAGAGGTGGTTGACCATCAGGAAGAAGCCGTGCAATGCGCCCCAGATGACGAAGGTCCAGGCCGCCCCGTGCCACAGGCCGCCCAGCAGCATCGTCAGGAACAGGTTCAGGTAGCGCCGCGCCGGTCCCTTGCGATTGCCGCCCAGCGGCACGTAGAGGTAGTCGCGCAGGAAGGTCGACAGCGAGATGTGCCAGCGGCGCCAGAACTCGATGATGTTGGTCGACTTGTAGGGTGAATTGAAGTTGAGCGGCAACTGCACCCCCAGGCACAGCGACAGGCCCACCGCCATGTCCGAGTAGCCCGAGAAGTCGAAGTAGATCTGCAGCGTGTAGGCCAGCACGCCGACCCAAGCGGTGCCCATCGTCGGCGTCAGGCCCTTGTGGACGCCGTTGAACATCAGGTCGGCGTACTCGCCCATCGGGTCGCCGATCAGCAGCTTCTTGCCCAGCCCGAAGACGAAGATCGCCAGCCCGAGCGCGATCTTGTCGTAGTCGACCCGGTAGGTCGCCGGATTGGCGAACTGCGGCATCATCTGCGCGTGATGCAGCACCGGACCCGCGATCAGGTGGGGAAAGTAGGTGACGAACAGCAGGTAGTGCACGAAGCTGCGCTCGTGCACCTTGCCTTGCCAGCAGTCCACCAGGAAGGCGATCTGCGTGAAGGTATAGAACGAGATCCCGATCGGCAGCGCGATGTGCAGCATCGAGATCGGCGAGTAGCCCGCCGCCAGGAGGCCGTCATTGACGTTGGCGACGAAGAAGTTCGCGTACTTGAAGACCGCCAGCACGCCCAGGTTGACCACCAGCGCGATCACCAGCATCCGCTTGCGGTTGGCGTCGGTGCGTCCGGGGCCGGGGGTCAGGCGCAGGCCGGCCCAGTAGTTGAAGCAGATCGAGCCCAGCAGCAGCGGCAGCGCCTGGACACTCCACCAACCATAGAAGAACAGGGAGGCGAGCGCGAGAAATCCGGCGGCCGCCCGTGCGTTGCGCTTTCCGATCAGGAAGAACCCGACCAGCACGATCGGGAAGAAGAAAAAGATGAACGCGTACGAATTGAAAAGCATCTTGGGGAGGGCTGTCTCGCGGGGTCGAAACGCACGCCGCTTTCTTGTTGTCGGGCGCGCACGCGCCGGCGGACCGGGGATTATCGCGTGTCCGCGTCGGCCCAACGATTCCAAAGACTCTGTACTTCGAGGGCGAGTTCCGCGAGCGTGAGCTTCTCGTTGAAGATCAGTGCGTCGGCGGCCGCGCGCCGCAGGCCGCGTTCGGCCTGCTGGGCGATCACCGACCGGACCGCATCGGGCGTCCAGCCCGAGCGCGCCACCACCCGTTCGAGCTGCGTCGCTTCGGATGCGTCGACCACCAGCACCCGGTCGACGTTCGTGCGCCAGCGCCTCGATTCCACCAGCAGCGGGACGTCGAAGACGATGGTCTGGCCGGCCGCAGCGGTGGCTGCCTGCCGTTCGCACTCGGCGCCGATCAGCGGGTGCAGGATGGATTCGAGCCGCCGTTTCGCTGCCGGATCTGCGAACACCAGTTCCCGCATGCGGGCCCGGTCCAGGCCGCCGTCGACCGCAATCACCGAGGCACCGAACTCCAGCTGCAGCGCCGGCATGGCCGCTCCTTGCGGCTGGGCGATGGTGCGCGCGATCGCATCGGTATCGATCAATTTCGCACCGAGCCCGACCAGCATCGACGCGACGGTGCTCTTGCCGCTGCCGATGCCGCCGGTGAGGCCGATGCGCATGGCCGGCCTCAGGGGTGGAAGGGGAAGGCGAACGGCAGCCAGGCCATGACCTGCGCCGGCCCCGCCACCAGGCAGACCAGGCCGGCACCCGCGAGGAAGGGGCCGAAGGAGATGGGCACGTCCTTGTGCGCGAGCTTGCCCGCCACCAGCAGCATGCCGCCGACCACCGCGCCGACGAGCGAGGACACGAGCACCATGGCCAGCAGGAACTCCGCGCCGAACCAGGCCCCCAGCGCCGCCAGCAGCTTGAAGTCGCCGTAACCCATGCCCTCCTTGCCGGTGATCCGCAGATAGAGCTGGTAGATCAGCCACAGGCTCAGATAGCCGGCCACCGCACCCCAGACGGCGGAGGAGAGCGGGACCCCGGTCCAGCCCAGGGCCGAGCCGATCAGACCCAGCCAGAGCAGCAGGTAGTTGTAGTCGTCGGGCAGGTACTGCGTGTCCAGGTCGATCAGGAACTGGCACACGAGCAGCGTCGCGCAGGCGGCCCAGAGCGCGCCGACCGGCGTCAGCCCGAAGCGCCAGCCGCACAGCGCGAACAGCAATCCGATCACTCCTTCGACGATGGGGTAGCGCGGGCTGATCCGGGCCTTGCAATCACCGCAGCGTCCACCCAGCGCCAGATAGCTCAGCACCGGGACGTTGCGCCACCAGCGCACCGGCTGGCCGCAATGACTGCAGCGCGACGCCGGACGCGCAAGGTTGAACGGCGGCAGCGCCTCGAGCACCGGCACGGCCTCGTCGGCCGCCGCCGCGAGCCTGGACTCCACGGCCGACGCGGGACCGAGCGCCCGCGTCCACAGCGAGCGGCCGTCGGCCTGGGTCATGAGGTGGCCGACGGCGTCGAACAGCCAGTCGCGGTACATCATCACCGGCTTCCGGTAGACGACCACATTGAGGAAGCTGCCGATCAAAAGCCCGAACACGCCGGCCAACGCGGCGTCCACCCCCTGCGATACGAGCATCAGACGACCTGGCCAAGCTTGAAGATGGGCAGGTACATCGAGACCACGATGCCGCCGATGATGACGCCCAGGAAGACGATGATGATCGGCTCCATCAGGCTCGAAAGGCCGGCCACCATGTCGTCGACTTCTGACTCATAGAAATCCGCGGCCTTGCCCAGCATGTGGTCGATCGAGCCGGATTCCTCGCCGATCGCGGTCATCTGCAGCACCATCGAAGGAAACAGGTTGGCGTTGGTCATCGCGGTCGTCAGGCTGGTGCCGGTCGAGACTTCTTGCTGGATGCGGGTGGTGGCCTCCGCATAGACCGAGTTGCCCGACGCCCCGCCGACCGAGTCGAGCGCCTCGACCAGCGGCACGCCGGCGGCGAACATCGTGGCCAGCGTGCGGGTCCAGCGCGCAGTGCAGGACTTGTCGATCAGGGCGCCGAAGATCGGCAGGCGCAGCAGCAGGCGGTCCATGACCTGTTGCACGCGCTCGTTGCGCTTCCAGGCCTGGAGGAAGAAATAGATGCCGCCGCCGATCACGCCGAAGATCAGCCACCAGTAGGAGACGAAGAATTCGCTGATCGCCATCACGATCAGCGTGGGCGCCGGCAGGTCGGCGCCGAAGGAGGAGAACACCTGCTTGAAGGCCGGGATCACGAAGATCATGATGATCGCCACCACCACGAAGGCCACCACCACGACCGAGATCGGGTACATCAGCGCCGACTTGATCTTCGACTTGATCGCCTCGGTCTTTTCCATGTAGGTGGCCAGGCGGTCGAGCAGGTCTTCCAGGATACCGGCCGCCTCGCCGGCCTCGACCAGGTTGCAATAGAGGCTGTCGAAGTACTTCGGGAACTTGCGGAACGCCGCCGACAGCGAGGTGCCGGTCTCGACGTCGCTGCGGATGTCGTTGAGCAGCTTGGCGACGTTCGGATTGGCGTTGCCGCGGCCGACGATGTCGAAGGACTGCAGCAAGGGCACGCCGGCCTTCATCATGGTGGCCAGCTGGCGCGTGAAGATCGCGATGTCCTTGGGCTTGATCGCCTTGCCCGAGCGCATGCGCCGCTTCTTGATCTTGGTGGTGAGAATGCCCTGGCGGCGCAGTGCCGCCTGCACCTGGTTCTCGCCGGCGGCGCGCACTTCGCCGCGCACCGTCTTGCCGTTGCGGTCCTTGCCCTCCCACTCGAAGATGAACTCCTTGAGCGTCCGGTTCGATGCTGCTGCCGTTGCCATGGGATCTCCGCCTCTGCGTACTGATGCGCGTATTGCCGCGTTATTCGTTGGTGACTGCCAGCACTTCTTCGAGTGAGGTCAGTCCCTGCATGACTTTTCGAAGCCCCGACTGGCGCAGCGACCTGACGCCTTCGGACTCGGACTGCTTCGCAATGTCGAGTGCGGATCCGTCGCGAAGAATGATCTTCTGGATCTCTTCGCTGATCGGCATCACCTGGTAGATGCCCACGCGACCCTTGTAGCCGCCGTTGCAGGCCGAGCAGCCGACCGGGTGATAGGGCTTCCAGGTGCCGTTCAGGTCGGACTCGTCGAAACCGGCATCGAGCAGGGCCTGCCGGGGCACGTCGGTCGGCGTGCGACACACCGTGCACAGACGGCGCGCCAGGCGCTGGGCCGTGATCAGGATCACGCTGGAGGCAATGTTGAAGGGCGCGATGCCCATGTTGCGCATCCGCGTGAGCGTGGTCGGGGCGTCGTTGGTGTGCAGCGTCGAGAGCACCAGGTGGCCCGTCTGCGCCGCCTTGATCGAGATGTCGGCCGTTTCGATGTCGCGGATTTCGCCGACCATGATGATGTCGGGATCCTGCCGCAGGAAGGCCCTGAGCGCGGTGGCGAAGGTGAGGCCGGCCTTGTCGTTGACGTTGACCTGGTTCACGCCGGGCAGGTTGATTTCGGACGGATCCTCGGCGGTCGCGATGTTCACGCCGGGCTTGTTGAGCAGGTTCAGGCAGGTGTAGAGCGACACGGTCTTGCCGGAGCCGGTCGGCCCGGTGACCAGCACCATCCCGTAGGGGCGTCCGATCGCCGCCAGCAGGCGCTCCTTCTCGACGGCGTCGTAGCCGAGTGCATCGATGCCCAGCCGGGCGCTGCTCGGATCCAGGATCCGGATCACGATCTTCTCGCCGAACAGGGTGGGCAGGGTGCTGACCCGGAAATCGATCACGCGCTCGGGACCGATCTTGAGCTTCATCCGGCCGTCTTGCGGGATGCGCTTCTCGGAGATGTCGAGCCGGGAGATGACCTTGATGCGCGACGCCAGCTTGTCCTTGATGACCGTCGGCGGACTGGCGATCTCGCGCAACTCGCCGTCGATGCGGAAGCGAACGCGGTAGTTGTGCTCGTAGGGCTCGAAGTGAATGTCCGAGGCGCGCATGCTGAAGGCGTCGAGCAGCATCTTGTGCAGGAAGCGCACGACCGGCGCGTCCTCGACTTCGGCCACCGCCGGGTCGTTGCTCTCGCTCGACGTATCGGCCGTCACCTCGTCGAACTCGAACTCCGCACCGATGATGCTGTCGATGGTCTCGGAGGCGGACACCGCCGCCGCTTCGATCATGCGGGAAAGCTTGTCGTACTCGGCGATGACCCAGTCGACGCCCATCTGCGAGGCGAACTTGATCTTCTCGGCCGCCTGCTGGTCGGAGGGGTCGGCGGTCGCGACGATGAGGCGGTTGTTGCGCTTGCTCAGCACCACCACCCGGTAGGCCTGGCACAGCTTGGGGTCGAGCAGGTCCTTGGGCAGGCGCTGCGAGTCGATGGCGTCGAGGTCGAGCAACGGCGCGCCGAACGCGCTCGACAGCGTATGGGCCAGGTCAGCCGCCGAGACCGCACCGGAGCCGGTCAGCTCCGCAATGAAGCTGGTTCGGCCGCTGAGGGATTTCTGATAGATGTCTTCCGCGGTCTTCGCGGGGAGCTTTCCGGCCGAAACGAGGGCGCGCGCGAGTCCCGGCAGGGCGATCGGCGAGCTTTCTTTGACTAAGGGTTCGGCAGCGGCCATTCAACGAATGTAAGAAACGTGAAAATGTGCTTCACGATCATCGCTGATCGCCCAAGCGCTGTAAATCGCCGCGCGGCAACAGTTCCGCGAAGCATTTGGCAATTACAGCCCTGAAAGGCTGGTCGAGGTGAAAGGGACTGGGGGCGGATTTTATAACGATGTCGTCCCGACAGGCGTTGAGAATGCGCCTCAAGTGTGCGGTCGCTATCGGAATCTGCTGACGCACGAAGCGGCTGGGCTTGGCACTCGCCACGGCACATGGGGCGACGCCGGCCAGTGCCGCACTGGCTTTGGCGAAGGCCAAAGGGGCCTGCCAACTTGAAATTACCGACTTCCTTGGCGGAAATCTGGTCGGGGTGAGAGGATTCGAACCTCCGGCCTCTACGTCCCGAACGTAGCGCTCTACCAGGCTAAGCTACACCCCGATGGTGGTTGCAAGAAAAGGGAATCGTCCGTGGCACTCACTCTCGTGAGTTGAATCAGGCGCGTCGCTCTAACAACTGAGCCGCCAATTGTAGCAAAGCCGCGGAGTGCGAATTTGCAGAAAAACCACGAAGTGCGTCGATGGCGCGTTGCGCTTCGGCCGCCGCTGCGGCGCGCGTGGCTTCCAGGGCGCCGGTTTCGCGCACGATGGCGACGATTTGCGGCAGTTGCGTGGTGTCGCCGGCCTCGATGGCGGTGCGGATCAGCGCGCGTTGCTCCGTCGTGCCGCGCTGCATCGCCAGGATCAGCGGCAACGTGGTCTTGCCTTCGCGCAGGTCGTCGCCGACGTTCTTGCCGGTTTCGTTGGCATCTCCGGCGTAGTCGAGCACGTCGTCGATGACCTGGAAGGCGGTGCCCAGTGCCTGCCCGTAAGCGGCGCAGGCTTCCTCGACGTCGGGGGGCACGCCGGCCAGCACGGCGGCCAGCCGGGTGCTGGCCTCGAACAGCTTGGCGGTCTTCGAGCGGATCACCTTCAGGTAGGCTTCTTCGTCGAGCGTGGCGTCGTGCATGTTCATCAACTGCAGCACTTCGCCTTCGGCGATCACGTTGGTCGCCTCCGCGAGGATCTGCATCACGCGCACGTCATCGGCGTCCAGCATCATCTGGAACGCCCGGGAGTACAGGAAGTCGCCGACCAGCACGCTGGCGGGGTTTCCGAAGGATTCGTTGGCGGTGGGGCGGCCTCGGCGCAGCGTGGACTCGTCCACCACGTCGTCGTGCAGCAGCGTGGCGGTGTGGATGAACTCCACCACGGCGGCGAGATTGAAGCGCTGTTCGCCGCGATAGTCGAGGGCGCCCGCCATCAGCAGCAGCAGCGCCGGTCGCAACCGCTTGCCGCCGGCGGAGATGATGTACCTGGACACCTGGCTCACCAGCGGGACGCCGGTGTCGAGCCGGCGGGCGATCACGAGATCGACGCTGGCCATGTCTTCGGCGATCAGGCTGAGAACGGCAGCAGCGGGGGAGGTGTCGACGGCGTGGACTGACAAGGGCGAGGGCGCTTGCGCGCTGCAGGGAATGCGACGTGGCGCTGGAGGCCGAAGCGGCCGGAAGCCTTCGATTATAGGGAAGCCCGGACCGCCCTCCGCCCGCCAGGGGTGTGCCCACTGGCGGCAAGAGGCTGGGGTGCTATAATCATGGGCTCTGCGGAATTCGCCGTGGAGCCATCTTCATCAAGAGGTCAATATGTACGCGGTCATAAAAACCGGCGGCAAGCAGTATCGCGTTGCTTCCGGCGAAAAAATTAAAGTAGAACAGATTGCTGCGGACGTGGGCCAGGAAATCGTGATCGATCAAGTGCTCGCAGTCGGAACCGGCAGCGAAATCAAGGTCGGTACGCCCCTGGTGTCCGGCGCAACGGTGACAGTCACGGTACTGTCGCACGGCAAGCACGACAAGGTTCGCATCTTCAAGATGCGCCGTCGCAAGCACTATCAGAAACGTCAGGGCCATCGCCAGCAGTTCACTGAACTGCAAATCGGCGCGATCGCCGGCTAAGGAGCAGATTCCATGGCACAGAAAAAAGGCGGCGGCTCAACGCGAAACGGGCGCGATTCCAAGCCCAAGATGCTCGGCGTGAAGCGCTTCGGCGGCGAACTGATCAGCGCAGGCTCGATCATCGTGCGCCAGCGCGGTACCCAGTTCCATCCCGGCGTCAATGTCGGCATCGGCAAGGACCACACGCTGTTCGCCCTGGTCGAGGGCCATGTGTCCTTCGGCACCAAGGGCGCACTCAACAAGCACACGGTCAACGTGACCCCGGCGTAAGCCAGTCACTTCGATCCGATCGAAGCCCCGCTTTGCCGGGGCTTTTTCATTTTGTAGACTGATTGGACATCTCATGAAGTTCGTGGACGAAGCCTTCATCGACGTCGCCGCCGGCGACGGCGGCAACGGCTGCGTGTCGTTCCGCCATGAGAAGTACAAGGAATTCGGCGGCCCGAACGGCGGCGACGGCGGTCGCGGCGGCCACGTGTTCGCGGTTGCGGACTCGAACCTGAACACGCTGGTCGACTTCCGCTTCTCGCGCCGCCACGATGCCAAGCGCGGCCAGCATGGCATGGGCTCCGACATGTTCGGCGCCGCCGGCGACGACGTCACGCTCAAGATGCCGGTCGGCACCATCATCTCCGACGCCGAGACCGGCGAGGTGCTGTATGAGCTGCTGACGCCCGGCGAGGTGATCACCATCGCCAAGGGCGGCGACGGCGGCTTCGGCAACATGCGCTTCAAGAGCGCCATCAACCGCGCGCCGCGCCAGAAGACGCCCGGCTGGCCGGGCGAGAAGAAGAACCTCAAGCTCGAGCTCAAGGTGCTGGCCGACGTCGGCCTGCTCGGCATGCCGAACGCCGGCAAGTCGACCTTGATCAGCGCGATCTCCAATGCCCGTCCCCGCATTGCCGACTATCCGTTCACCACGCTGCATCCGAACCTCGGCGTCGTGCGCGTGGGTCCGGAGCAGAGCTTCGTGGTCGCCGACCTGCCGGGATTGATCGAAGGGGCCTCCGAAGGCGCGGGCCTCGGCCACCTGTTCCTGCGCCACCTGCAGCGCACCCGGCTGCTGCTGCACGTGGTGGACCTGGCGCCTTTCGACGAGGGCGTGGATCCGGTCGCACAGGCCAAGGCGATCGCGGGCGAGCTCAAGAAGTACGACAAGGCGTTGTACGAGAAACCGCGCTGGCTGGTGCTGAACAAGCTCGACATGGTGCCGGACGACGAGCGCGCGGCCCGGGTCAAGGATTTCGTCAAGCGACTGCGCTTCAAGGGGCCGGTGTTCGAGATTTCCGCGCTCACGCGCGAGGGTTGCGAGCCGCTGGTGCAGGCGATCTACCAGCACGTCAAGGCCCAGCAGGTGGCCGAGCAGCCGCCGACGGAAATCGATCCCCGTTTTCCAGACGTTCAATGATGAGTTCGACCCAAGGCTCTGCCGTATTGCGCGACGCGCGCCGCATCGTCGTCAAGGTGGGCTCCAGCCTCGTCACGAACGAGGGGCGCGGGCTCGACGAGCAAGCCGTCGGCGAGTGGTGCCGGCAACTCGCGACGCTGGTGCGCGAGGGGCGGGAGGTCGTGATGGTGTCGAGCGGAGCCATCGCCGAAGGCATGAAGCGGCTGGGCTGGCGCGTGCGGCCGCGCGAGATCCATGAGTTGCAGGCCGCAGCCGCCGTCGGGCAGATGGGGTTGGCGCAGGTCTACGAGACCAAGCTGCGCGAGAACGGCATCGGCAGCGCCCAGGTGCTGCTGACCCACGCCGACCTGGCCGATCGCGAGCGCTATCTCAATGCGCGCTCGACGCTGGTGACCCTGCTTGCCCTTGGCGTGGTGCCGGTCATCAACGAGAACGACACGGTGGTCAACGACGAGATCAAGTTCGGCGACAACGACACCCTGGGTGCGCTGGTCGCCAACCTGGTGGAAGCCGATGCGCTGGTGATCCTGACCGACCAGAAAGGCCTCTACAGCGCCGATCCGCGCAAGGACCCGGATGCCCGCTTCGTCGATGAGGCGGCGGCCGGCGACCCCGTGCTCGAGGCCATGGCCGGCGGTGCCGGCAGCAGCATCGGCCGCGGCGGCATGATCACCAAGATCCTGGCCGCCAAGCGCGCCGCCGGCTCCGGCGCTTCGACCGTGATCGCCTGGGGCCGCGAGCCCGACGCCCTGCTGCGCCTCACGCGCGGCGAAGCCATCGGAACGCTGCTCGTGGCGCAGACCGCCAAGCACCAGGCGCGCAAGCGCTGGATGGCCGACCATCTGCAACTGCGCGGCGCCGTGTCGGTGGATGCCGGCGCGGCGGCCAAGGTGCGCACCGAGGGCAAGAGCCTGCTGCCGATCGGCATGACCGGCGTCGAGGGCGAGTTCTCGCGTGGCGACGTGATCGCGATCCGCGACGAACAGGGCGTCGAACTCGGGCGCGGCCTCGCCAACTATTCGAGCGCCGAGGCCCGGATGCTGTGCCGCAAGCCCTCGGCCGAGTTCGAGCGCCTGCTGGGCTATGCCGCAGAGCCCGAGATGGTCCACCGCGACAACATGGTGCTGCTGCAAGCCTGAGAGCCTGCGCGCACAGCGGGTCCTATTCGACTTCGCGGACCGGGGCCTTCAGGAAGCGGACCATCTCGCCCACCGAGGCGCGCGGTGCACTGCCTCGGCACAGCCCCTGCCGTGCCAATGCCTTGGTATAGGTCGAGTTGCGGTCATTCAGGCGTTTCCATTCGGGCGCCGGCGTGACCTCCCAGGTGCCGTTGGTGAAGCGCGCATAGCTCTTGTATTCGTCGGTGGCGCAGCGCAGGCCTTCGTAGAAGGCGTTGAAGCCGCCGCCCTCGCGATGGCTGGCGACCACCACGTAACGCACCACGCCGTCGCCGGTCACCTTGATGGTCGACGGATCGATCCCGAACTTCAGGGTCATGTACGGCGGCATCTCGACCGGGACCAGCTTGTTGGGGTCGAAGGCCGGGGCGGGCGGCGCCTCGGTCTCCTTCCACTCGGGGTCCTGGAACAGCTGCGCCTGGGCCAGGCCGGCGGCACCCAGCACGCAGGCCAGCAGGATCGTGCGGCTAGCGCGGAACATGGGACGGGTCGTTCGTCGGGGCAGGGTCGTTGGCAAGATGGGCATTCGGGTTGGGGTCGAAGCTGGCGCCGGGCGGCAGCTCGAAAGTCGGTTCATGGCCCGCGCCGGGCGGGTGGCGCTCGAATTCGCGGGCTCGCACATTGCTGCGCAGGAAGCGGTTGCGGAAGTCCTGCCGCGGCAGGTAGCGGGCGAGCTCGGTCAGCGCCATTTCATAGACGCCTCGCTTGAATTCGACCACCACGTCGAGTGGCACCCAGTAGTCGTGCCAGCGCCAGGCATCGAACTCCGGGTGGTCGGTGGCGCGCAGGTTCAGATCCCAGTCGTGACCGGTCAGCTGCAGCAAATACCAGATCTGCTTCTGGCCCTTGTAGTGGCCGCGTGCGTCACGGCGGATGAACCGATCCGGCACCTCGTAGCGCAACCAGTCACGGGTACGGGCGACGATTCGCACATGCTCCGGATGGAGACCGACTTCCTCATGCAGTTCCCGGAACATGGCCTGCTCGGGACTTTCGCCGCGATCGATGCCGCCTTGCGGAAACTGCCAGGAATGGGTGCGAATGCGTTTGCCCCAGAAAACCTGGTTTCTCTGGTTGAGCAGGATGATGCCGACGTTGGGCCTGAAGCCGTCCCGGTCGAGCATAATCAAACCCCAATTTTTTGAACTGAGTCGATTATGCATGCCGGGTTGCACACGGCAAGCGACCGGTTCCAGGACCGCTCAGGACCTGCCCTCCCGACCACTGCTTCTAGCCCTCTTCGAGACCGATGAAAGCTTCCCGATTCTTTATCTCCACCCTCAAGGAAGCGCCCGCCGATGCCGAGGTCGCCAGCCACCGTCTGATGATGCGTGCCGGCATGATCAAGAAGCTGGGCACCGGCATCTACACCTACATGCCCATGGGCCTGCGCGTGATCCGCAAGGTCGAGGCCATCGTGCGCGAGGAGATGGACCGGGCCGGCGCGGTCGAGCTCGCGATGCCGGTGGTGCAGCCGGCGGAGATCTGGGAGGAGAGCGGCCGTTTCCAGGGCTACGGGCCTGAGCTGCTGCGCATCAAGGACCGCCATGACCGCGCCTTCGTGGTCCAGCCGACCAGCGAGGAGGTCGTGACCGACATCGCGCGCCAGGAAATTCGCAGCTACAAGCAGCTGCCGAAGAACCTCTACCAGATCCAGACCAAGTTCCGCGACGAGCGCCGGCCCCGTTTCGGCTTGATGCGCGGGCGCGAGTTCATCATGAAGGACGCCTACAGCTTCGACCGTGACCTCGAAGGCGCCAAGGCCAGCTACCAGGTGATGGCGGACGCGTACCGCAAGATCTTCGACCGCTTCGGCCTGCGCTACCGGGCCGTGGCGGCCGACAGCGGAGCCATCGGCGGCGATGTGAGCCAGGAGTTCCAGGTCATCGCAGCCACCGGCGAGGACGCGATCGTCTACTGTCCCGACAGCGAGTACGCGGCCAACATGGAAAAGGCCGAGGCGCTGGCGCCGGCCGGTCCGCGCGGCGCCGCCGCTGGCGCGCTCACGAAGACGCCGACCCCGGGCAAGAGCACCTGCGAGGACGTCGCCCTGCTGCTGGGCGTACCGCTGGCGACCACCGTGAAGTCGCTGGTGCTGGCCACCGACGAGCTGGACGAGGCCGGCAACATCAAGAACGTGAAGGTCTGGCTGCTGCTGCTGCGCGGCGACCACGACATGAACGAGATCAAGGTGAGCAAGGTGCCGGGGCTCGACCAGGGCTTCCGCTTCGCGACCGTGACCGAGATCGAGGATCACTTCGGCTGCAAGCCCGGCTACCTGGGCCCGCTGAACCTCAGGCAGCCGGTGAAGATCGTCGCCGACCGCGAGGTCGCGGTGATGGCCGACTGGATCTGCGGCGCCAACGAGGTCGACTTCCACCTGACCGGCGTCAATTGGGGCCGCGACCTGCCCGAGCCCGATGCGGTGGCGGATCTCCGCAACGTGGTGGCCGGCGACGCCTCGCCCGACGGCAAGGGGCTGCTGGCGATCGAGCGCGGCATCGAGGTCGGCCATGTGTTCGTGCTCGGCACCAAGTACAGCAAGCCGATGAACGCGACCTTCCTCGACGAGGCGGGCAAGCCCCAGTTCCTCGAGATGGGCTGCTACGGCATCGGCATCACGCGGCTGCCGGCGGCGGCCATCGAGCAGAACCACGACGAGCGCGGGATCATCTGGCCCGACGCCATCGCGCCGTTCACGGTGGTGGTCTGCCCGATCGGGATGGACCGCAGCGCCGAGGTCAAGACTGCCGCTGAGGCGCTCTACACCCAACTGCTGGCCAGCGGTGTCGACGTGCTGCTGGACGACCGCGGCGAGCGCCCGGGCGCGATGTTCGCCGACTGGGAACTGATCGGCGTGCCGCATCGGGTCGTGATCTCCGACCGCGGGCTGAAGGAAGGCCAGCTCGAGTACCAGCATCGCCGCGATACCGCAGCGACCAAGGTGCCCGCCACCGGCATCGCCGACTTCATCACCGGCCGCCTGGCTGCGGCTTGAGCCCCTGGCCTTGAAAGCTCCCGGCCTTTCCCGGCGCCAGTACCTCGGTGGCGCGGCGGCCGGCGCGCTCTCGCTGGCCGTGCCGCGCAGAGCCATCGCCGGCGCGCAGATCGAGGAGCCGCTGATCGACTCGGTGCGCACCGCGCTGAGCTCGGCGATCCACAACAAGGCGCCGCCGATCCCGGAATTCGGAGATACCGAGGCCCGCATGGCCTACCTGCGCTGGCTCGGGGCGACGAGCGAGCGGCTCAAGAAGAAACTTCCCGACTGGCCGACGCGCAAGGAATTCCTGCAGACCGTCTGGTACGAGGCGCGCCGCGCCGGGCTCGACGTCAGCCTGGTGCTGGGCCTGGTGCAGGTCGAGAGCAACTTTCGCAAGTTCGCCGTCTCGAGCGCCGGTGCCCGCGGCTACATGCAGGTGATGCCCTTCTGGACGCGGGTCATCGGCGACAGCGACCCGTCCAAGCTGTTCCACATGCAGACCAACCTGCGCTTCGGCTGCGTGATCCTGCGCCACTACCTCGATCGCGAGAAGGGCGATCTCTTCATGACCCTGGGCCGCTACAACGGCAGCCGCGGCAAGTCGCCGTATCCCGATGCGGTGTTCGCGAACCAGCGGCTGTGGCTCTTCAAGGACCCGTGGAATGAGCTCGCCCCCAGGTTGGCTCACTCCGTGTAGCCGCCCACCCCCTGCCGGGGGCGCAGCCAGCGGCCCGGCGAAGCTGGTTCCGCGGCTGCCCACCAACTGGCGTGCGCTGCGCGCAGCCGAAGAACAAACACAGCGATGGCGACGGTGTTCCCCCGGCCGGCGGAGCCAGGCCCGTTGGTGAAACACCGCGGAACCGGCTTCGCCGGGCCGCTGGTGTTGCCCCCGGCAGGGGGTGGGCGCCCGGACACGAAGTGCCGGGCAACCTGGGGGCGAGTCACATCTTCGTGACCATCACCTGGTCGATGCGGTGGCTGTCGACGTCGATGACCTCGAAGGTGTAACCGGCCCAGGTCACGCTGTCGGTCCGCTTGGGCACGCGGCGCAGCATCACCATCAGGAAGCCGGCCAGCGTTTCGTACTCCTCCGCATGCGGCAGCTCTTCGATGTCGAGTGCCCGCTGGACATCCTGGATCGGCGTCACGCCGTCGATCAGCCAGGAGTTCTCGTCGCGCTTGACGATCTGCTGCTCCTCGTCCTGGTCGCCGACCAGGTCGCCCATCACGGTGCTCATCACGTCGTTGAGGGTGATCACGCCGACCACCAGGCTGTATTCGTTGACGATGATGGCGAAATCCTCGTGCGCCTGCTGGAACTGCTCGAGCACTTCGGTCAGCGACAGCCGGTCGGGAATGACCAGCGCCTTGTGCAGCGGCAGGCCCTGGCCGAAGGCGAGCGGCTGGCCGCTCAGCACGCGCTGGAACATGTCCTTGGCGTCCACGTAGCCCAGCACGTGGTCGATGTCGCCTTCGCATACCGGGTAGGCAGAGAAAGGCTCGGCCACGATGCGTGCCCGCAGCACGTGTTCGGGATCGTCGCGCAGGAACCACGCGATGCGCTCGCGCGAGGTCATGACGCTGCTGACCACGCGGGTGTCGAGCTCGAAGACGTTGGCGATCACCTGCTGCTCGCGCACGGCGAGCACGCCGGCGCGGGCTCCGGCTTCGGTCATCGCGAGGATGTCGGCCGAAGTGATCTTCTCATCGCGCTGCAACGGCATGCCGAGCAGCTTGAACAGCAGGTCGGTGGAGACGGTGAACAGCCAGACCAGCGGCTTGAAGGCGGTGATCAGGACCTGCATCGGCCCGACCATGCGCACCGCGAGCGTTTCGGGGCTGCTCATGCCCAGGCGCTTGGGAAACAGGTCGGCGAAGACCAGGAAGACCGAGATGATGGTGATGAAGGAGGCCAGGAAGGCGGCGGTCTGGGAAGCGTCGACGCTGAGCCAGATCTCGAACAGTCGCGCGAAGTAGGGGCTCAGCGCACCTTCGCCGACCACGCCGCCGAGGATCGCGACCGCGTTGAGTCCGATCTGCACCACGGTGAAGTAGTGGCCCGGCTGCTCCTGGATGCGCATCACGCGTTCGGCGCGTGCATCGCCTTCGTCCGCCATCTGGCGCAGCCGCAGGCGGCGCGAAGCCGCCAGCGAGATCTCGGCCAGGGAGAAGAAGGCGCTGGTCGCGATGAGCGCGACGATGATCAGGAGGCTCTGTGTCAGGGTCATGGGTCGGTCGATGAAGACCGACATGGTGCCATGAGCCGCGAACGAGCCGCTACTGGACGAACCCGATCCGGCTCCTGGCGGCGTTGGCGCGCGGCAGATCCTCGACCCGGACCTCGTCGCGGCCGGCCAGCCGGGCATTGCCGAACCCGGTCATCAGGGCGCGCCGCATCTCGCGCGGTGCCAGCACGGCCAGGTGGTCGAGCACGTCGGCCGAAGGCTCCTCGGCCAGCCGGCGGCCCCAGTCGTGGTCGCCACGGATCGAGGCGTAGAGCTGGCGTGCGATCTGGCGTGCCGCCTCGGGCGAGGGCGCGTCGATCTCGAACACGTTCATGCGGTTGAGGATGGGCTCGGGAATGCCGCGCGCATCGTTGGCCGTCGTGATCCAGATCACCTGGCTGGCATCGATCGCCACTTCGGCGAACTCGTCGACGAAGGCGTGCGCGGTGTCGTGCTCGAGCAGGTTGTACAAGGCGCCGAGCGGGTCGTACTGGCTGTCGGCGCCGGCCTTGTCGATTTCGTCGACCACCATCACCGGGTTGGCGTACTGGCCTTCGACCAGCGCCTCGAAGACCTTGCCGGGCTTGGACCCCTTCCATTGCGAGGAGGCGCCGGAGAGCAGCCAGCCGGCGGTCATCGAGTTCATCGGCACCAGCGACATGCCGGTGCCCAGCAGTTCGGCCAGCTTCCTGGCGAAATGGGTCTTGCCGATGCCGGGCGCGCCGAGCAGCAGCATCGGGGTGACTTCGAGCCCGTCGCGGCTGTCCTGCGCCAGCGCGACATGGCGGCGCACGTCGTCGAGCACCTCGGTGAAGTTGGGCAGCTGGGCGTAGAGCGAGGCCATTTCCGGCACACCGCTGGGCTTGACCTGGAAGCGGTCCGGGCCGCGCTCGAGCATCCGCTCGTAGGTGGTTCGCAGGTGCTCATGGTCGCGATCGGGGAGCTTGGCGAGCTTGCGCTCGACATCGTGCGTCTGGAACACGCTGCGCAGGTTGGCGACCGGCAGCTGGAACGGCGGCGAGGCGAGGACGAGACTGCGGGAATCCATGGACACCTCCGGTTTCGAACACTCTTTGGACAGCATAAGCCGTGCCCGGGTTCGATGGATGTCTACGTTTTCTCGCTTTGAGGTGTTTTGCGGATCTGTCGCGCGGCGGTCACACGCCGCCGTGGGGATGGGTCGGGTCCACCCACAGCACCGCTTCCGGTTTTTCGACCGGCTCGATGTCGAGGTTGATCGCTACCGCCTGGCCATCGCTGCGGCACAGCACGCATTCGAGCGCCTCGGTCTCGCTGGCGTTGATTTCCTGGTGCGGGACGTAGGGCGGCACATAGATGAAGTCGCCCGGACCGGCTTCGGCGGTGAACTCCAGCCGCTCGCCCCAGCGCATGCGGGCCCGGCCGCGCACCACGTAGATCACGGATTCGAGGTGCCCGTGATGGTGGGCGCCGGTCTTGGCGTTGGCATGGATCGTGACCGTGCCGGCCCAGAGCTTGCGGGCGCCGACGCGCGCGAAATCGATCGCGGCGGCCCGGTTCATGCCGGGCGTCTGGGCGGTGTTCGTGTCGAGCCGGTCGCCCGGGATCACGCGCACGCCGTCGTGCTTCCAGGCGGCCTCGCCGTCATGCGCGTGGCCATGATCGGCGTGGTCGTGGCTCATGGCGGAAAGAAATCAGGCCGGATTGGCGTTCAGCATCTGCTGCAGTTCGCCCGATTCGTACATCTCCATCAGGATGTCCGAGCCGCCGACGAATTCGCCCTTCACGTAGAGCTGGGGAATGGTCGGCCAGTTGCTGTATTCCTTGATGCCCTGGCGCACTTCGGCGTCGTCCAGCACGTTGACGGTCTTGAGCGTGCGGGTGTCGACCCCGACGGCCTTGAGGATCTGGATCGCTCGGCCCGAGAAGCCGCACATCGGGAAGCTGGCATTGCCCTTCATGAAGAGCACGAGATCGTTGCTCTTGACGAGATCGTCGATGCGTTGCTGGGTGTCGGACATGGGGAACTCCTGAAATTGGACTGGGCGGATTATTTCACTCCCGGCCACATTCCGCCGGAGCAGCGGGCGATGCCGGCGAGGTCGTCGCGGCTTTGGACCTGGGCGAATCCGCGTCCGGCCAGCAACTGCCGCACGCTCTCGGCCTGGTCGTAGCCGTGCTCGAGCAGCAGCCAGCCGCCGTGTGACAGGTGCCCCGGGGCGGCCTGGACGATGCGGCGGATGTCGTCCAGCCCGTCGGCGCCGGAAACCAGCGCGTGCAGAGGTTCGTGGCGCAGTGCGGCCAGGTGCGGGTCGCCGGCCACGATGTAGGGCGGGTTCGAGACGATCAGGTCCAGCCCGCGGTCGGCGCCTTCGAGCCAGTCGGCCTGGACGAAGCGCACCGGCAGGCCGAGCCGTGCGCCGTTGGCGCGGGCCACCGCCAGTGCGTCGGCGCTGGCGTCGACGGCCGCGACCCGGGCGTCCGGGCGGGCATGCGCGATCGCCAACGCGATCGCGCCGCTGCCGGTGCCGAGGTCGAGCACGGCGGGCGCGCTGCGGCCGTCCAGGCAGCGCAGCGCCCAGTCGACGAGCGTCTCGGTGTCGGGCCTGGGCACCAGCACGCGCGCGTCGACCTGCAGGCCGAGGCCGTGGAATTCCTTCTCGCCCACCAGGTAGGCCACCGGTTCGCCAGCCAGGCGCCGCGCGAAGAGCCGCTCGTAGGCCTCCCAGACGGCGTCGGGGAGCGTGTCGGTGTCATGCGCCAGCAGCCACGCGCGCTCGCTCGCGCTGCGGCCCAGCGCATGCAGCAGCAGCAGTTGGGCGTCGAGCCGGTCGACCCCGCGTGCGGCCGCTGCGGCCAACATCTGCGCCGCAGTCGAGGGTGACGTCACCGGACGACCCCTGCGCGGGCGTGCGGAAGTGGCTCGGCCAAGGCGAGGGATACCGCGGAACCGGCTTTGCCGGGCCGCTGGTATCGCCCCCTGAAGGGGGCGGCGCCGAAGGCGCTTCGGGGGTGATTGTTCATGCCGGCAGGCTGGCTTCGAGCTCGGCCAGCTGTTCGGCCTCGCGCGCGGCCTGCAGTGCGGCCAGGACGTCGCCCAGGTCGCCTTCCATGATCGCCAGCAGCTTGTAGAGCGTGAGGTTGATGCGGTGGTCCGTGAGCCGGCCCTGCGGGAAGTTGTAGGTGCGGATGCGGTCCGAGCGATCGCCGGTGCCGATCAGGCCCTTGCGCACGGCCGCGTCCTTGGCGGCGCGCTCGCTGCGGTCCTTCTCCTGGATGCGCGCCGACAGCACCTGCAGCGCCTTGGCCTTGTTGCGGTGCTGGCTGCGGTCGTCCTGGCACTCGGCGACGATGCCGGTCGGGATGTGCGTGATGCGCACCGCCGAATCGGTCTTGTTGATGTGCTGGCCGCCGGCGCCGCTGGCGCGGTAGGTGTCGATGCGCAGGTCGGCCGGATTGATCTGGACGGCCTGCGCCTCGTCGGGCTCCGCGAGCACCGCGACCGTGCAGGCGCTGGTGTGGATGCGGCCCTGGGTCTCGGTCGCCGGCACCCGCTGCACCCGGTGGCCGCCGGATTCGAAGCGCAGCTTGCCGAACACCTCGTCGCCGACGATGCGGATCACCACTTCCTTGTAGCCGCCGAGTTCGCTCTCGCTCTCGCTCACGATCTCGCAGCGCCAGCCGGCGCGTTCGGCGTAGCGCGTGTACATGCGCAGCAGGTCGCCGGCGAACAGCGCCGATTCGTCGCCGCCGGTGCCGGCGCGGATCTCGAGAAAGGCGTTGCGGGCGTCGTCCGGATCCTTGGGCAGCAGAAGGCGCTGGAGTTCGTCGTCGAGTTGTTGCAGTTCGGCCTCGGCAGCGGCGATTTCCTCCTGGGCCATCTCCGCCATCTCGGGCTCGTCCAGCATCTCGCGGGCGCTGGCCAGGTCGGCCTCGCGCTGCAGGTAGCGGCCGTAGCGGCCGGCGATCTGCGTCACCTCGGCATGCTCGCGCGAGATGGTGCGGTACTGCGCCATGTCGGACATGATGTCCTCGCGCGAGAGCAGGAAGTCGAGTTCGCCGAGGCGTTGCGCATAGCGCTCGAGTTGGTGACGCAGGAAGGGTTTCACGGAAATGGGGGGTGGCCAGGGGAACGGACCGCGAGCGGGGCGCGGCGACGGCGGGGAGCGGGCACACCGGCGGTGCCGCTGCGGCGAGCGTCGCTAACGCTCTTTGCGCAACTCGCTGCGCAGGAACAGGCGCGATACGGTCTGCGCCGTGTGTTCGCGCGCGGCGGCATCGCCGGCGTGCAGTTCGGCCAGCGCGCCGTGCATCATTTTCTGGGTGAGTCCGCGCGACAGCGCCTCCAGCACCGCGTCGACGCTCTCGCCCTTGGCCAGCAGCTTGCGTGCGCGCGCCAGTTCGACGGCGCGCCATTCGTCGGTCTGCGCGTTGAGCTGCCGGATCAGCGGCACCGTGCCGCGCTGGTCCAGCCAGTGCATGAAGCTCTGCACGCCGGCGTCGATGATGACCTCGGCCTGCGCCACCGCGGCCTGGCGGTTGGCGTGGCCTTGCTGCACCACCTGCGCGAGATCGTCCACGGTGTAGAGGTAGACGTCCTCGAGTGCCTTGACTTCGGGCTCGATGTCGCGCGGCACGGCGAGGTCGACCATGAACATCGGGCGGTGCCGGCGCACCTTGAGCGCGCGCTCGACGGCGCCGAGGCCGATCAGCGGCAGCGTGCTGGCGGTGCAGCTCACGACGATGTCGAATTCGGCCAGCCGCGCCGGCAGGTCGGCCAGGCGCATCGCTTCGCCGCCGAAGCGCGAGGCCAGCTTCTCGCCGCGTTCGAGCGTGCGGTTGGCGATGACGATGGATTTGGGCTGCCTGGCCGCGAAATGGGTCGCCGCGAGGTCGATCATCTCGCCGGCGCCCACGAACAGCACCCGGGTGCGCTGCAGGTCCTCGAACAGCTGGCCGGCCAGGCGCACGGCCGCGGCCGCCATGCTGATCGAATGGGCGCCGATCTCGGTCGCGGTTCGCACCTCCTTGGCGACCGCGAAGGAGCGCTGGAACAGCTGGTTGAGCGTGCTGCCCAGCGCGCCGGCGGTTTCGGCGGCGCGCACCGCATCCTTCATCTGGCCGAGGATCTGGGCCTCGCCGAGCACCATGGAATCGAGCCCGCTGGCGACACGGAAGGCGTGCCGCGCCGCGTGGTCGTCGTGCAGGGTGTAGGCATGCGAGCGCAGCAGCGCGGGGGCGACGCCGCCGCTCTGGGCCAGCCAGTCGACCGTGTGGTCGAGCGCCAGCTGATCGGCGGCGCAATAGATCTCGGTGCGGTTGCAGGTCGAGATGATCGCGGCCTCGACGCCGGGGTGCCGCTGGGAGCCGAAGGAATGCCGCAGACTCTGCAGCGTCGGGGCGATCTGGTCGATGGCGAACGCGAAACGACCGCGCAGGTCGAGCGGCGCGGTCGTGTGGTTCAAGCCGAGGGCCCAGACTGACATAGCGCCTGATTATAAAATCAGCAGCGCCCGGACCGCCCGCGGCGGCGAAAAAGTCCGCGCCAAAGCGGCGAATCCCCTGTCATGGCACCGCTGGACCTCCTCAATCACCTGCTCAATTTCGTCGCGCCTGCCTTCGCGGTCGGCTTCCTGTGCGCGCTGCTGGGCCGAATCTCCATGGGAAAAAGCGCGAAATCGCCCGCCTGGTGGGTCGTGGCCGCTATCAATTTCATAGTTGGCGTGGCGGTGCTCTCGGCCGGCCTCGTGATCTTCGGCCGCGACGGCAAGATGGCGACGTATGTGGCCCTGGTGCTGGCCTGCGCCACCAGCCAGTGGCTGGTGGCCGGCTAGTTCACCAGGCCAGGCAATATCGGCGGCGGTGGAGGCGGCGGGGCGGCGGCGGCGGCCGGCGCCCCGGGCGCGCCCGCATAGGCTGGCGCCACCGGGTAGGCCGCCATCGGCAGATCGGCCGCCCGCAGCCCCTCGAGCATCGCGAACAGCACGTCACTGCGTACGCCGCCGGCCAGCCGGGGGCTTGGCACATAGGCGACCGCCTGGAAGATCAGGAAGCCCACCTCCACCCCCTCCAGCGTGACCGAGGGGGCAGGGCTGGCCAGCACGCCGGGGTGATCGGCGAAGGCCGCCAGCATCACCTCGCGGGCCCGGTTGGCGTGGGTGGTCAGCGGCATCGGCAGGCGGATCAGCACCCGGCCCTCGGCATTCGCGAGCGTCATGTTGCGCACGGTCTTGGTGATGAACTCCGAGTTCGGCACGATCATCGTGGAGCGGTCGCCCAGCTGGATCTCGGTGGCGCGCACGTTGATGCGGCGCACATCGCCCTCGGCATTGCCCAGCACCACCCAGTCGCCGACCTTGACCGGGCGCTCCGCCAGCAGGATCAGGCCCGAGATGAAGTTCTGCACGATCGCCTGCAGGCCGAAGCCGATGCCCACCGACAGCGCGCTCGCCACCCAGGCGATGCGCTCGATGCCGATGCCCAGTGCCGAGAGTCCGAAGGCGATCACCATGATCCCGCCGACGTAGCCGAGCAGGGTGGTGATCGAGCTCTGCATGCCGGGCTCGAGCCCGGTGTGCGGCAGATAGCGCCGCTCCAGCCAGCGCTTGACCACGCGCAGCGCGACGAAGCCGATCACCAGCACCAAGACCGCGCTGATGATCGCGCCAGGCACCAGCTGGATCTCGCCGATCTTGACCCCGCCGCCGAACTTTCCGCTGCGCTGGTAGACCTCACCCGGGCTGGTGCCCAGGGGCGTCGCCAGCGCGATCACCATGTAGAAGAACAGGATCACGCGGCTCAGGCCCGAGAGCACCACCGCCGCCTGATCGAGGGTGCGCGGCTGCAGGCCGAAGCTCTGCTGCAGGCGCTCGCCGAAGCTGCTGCGCGAGGAAACCACCGATTCGAACAGGTCGTCGGCGAACTTGAACAGCACGTAGAAGGCGGCCACCACGATGCCGGCCCAGGTGAGCTGGCTCGCAAGAAAGCTCGCCATCGCGACGTAGCCGATCGCCACCAGGACCCAGATGACGATCAGCATCAACGTCACCGCGGCCAGCAGCACGCCGACCCACATCGGCCTTTCGGGGCCGTCGGCAACGGGCGCGGAGGACGCAGTCTCCGCCGGGCCGGACCCGGCGTCCTTCGGCGGCGTCCTGGCGGCGACCGGCGCTGCGGCGACCGGCGCGCTGCGCAGGCGCAGCAGCATCGCGCCGATCATGCCCGTCAGGACGAGGGCGGTCATGACGTGGGTGGCCACCACGGCGGCGAAGCTGGCTTCCACCACCGCGTTGACCTGGGTCGGCGCCCACACCACCGCGGCCACCCCGGCCATGACCCAGGGAAAGGGTGCGAGCCGGATCGCCAACGCATCCGAGATCGGCGGCAATCGCCACGAAGGCCGTCCGTTGGACAGCAGCGCCCGACCCAGTCCCACCACGAAGGCGATGAAGATGCTCGACTGCACCACGGACTGTCCCAGCTTGCGGGTCAGGGGCCCCCAGAGGCCATGGCTGTCGAACATGGCGAACACGCCTTGCGCCGCCAGCCCGACCAGCAGCACGTTGGCGGTGACGATCGCGATCACCAGCAGGGAGCGCCGCAATCGACCCGGCGGCAGGTAGCGTGCAGCGAACCGGGTCAGGGCGCGCTCGGCGAGCCAGTTGCCCAGCAGGGCCATCAGCACGGCAACTGCCAGGGCGCCGAGCACCGCGGGCGCGTGGGCCGGCTTGCGGGCGGTCTGGACGCCGTCCTCCAGCTCGGCACCGAGGCGCCCGAGCCGGGTCACGTCGCTCGACCAGGCGTCGCTGACGTCGTCCCAGAAGTCCCGCCCCAGCGGGGAAGGCGAGCGCTCGGTCAATTGGGCTTCGAACAGCGCACGGCGCTTGGCCAGCAGTTCGCTGGCGCGCTGCTGGGCGTCCACCGAGACCAGTCGCGCGAGCCGGATGTCGGCATCGCGCGCGTTGCGCTCCTTGATCAGCTCCGCCCGGCGGCGGGTGATGTCGGGATTCTCGGTTGCACCCTCGGCCGGTGCATTGCCCAGTTCGCCCAGCCGGGCGTTCAGGTCGTTGAGTTCGCCGGTGCGCGCGGCGATGAACTTGTCGGTCGAGGCACTGAGGGCGTTGAGCTGCTCGACCACGCCACGCACGTCGGCGCTGGTCTCCACCTCCGACGGCACGTTCTCGAGCTGGCTTCTCAGTGCCGCCACCGTGGGTGCGACCTCGGTCTCGGTGCTTGGCTGGGCCCAGGTGCCGCCGCACAGCGCGGCAGCCAGCAGGAGGGTCGTGAAATGGGGGAACCAGCGCATGGTCTTCATCATAAAAGCCGCCGGCTGCCGGTTCGAAACGAACCGTAGGCGAGCTCAGGTCGCCGGGCTGAAGCGGTCGACCCGGTCGGTGATGATGCCGTCGGTGCCGAGCGCGGTCAGCCGCTCGGCCGCCCATTCGTCGTTCACGGTGTAGCTCAGCGCGCGCAGGCCGGCGGCGTGCACCCGGGCCACCGTGGCGGCGTCCCACAGCGCATGGTTGCAGACGACCGCGACGCAGCCGAGCTCGATCGCCAGGTCGAGCCAGCCCGCGGGCAGCGTGTCCAGCAGCAGGCCGCGCGGCAGCTGCGGCTCGGCGACGCGGGCCGCGCGCAGGGCGTCGGGTGCGAACGAGGTCAGCAAGGGCGGCGGCAGCTCCGATGGGGTCCAGAGTTGCGCGGCTTGCCGTGCCACCACGTTGCCCGTCAATTGCTCCTGGCCCGGGGTCGGCTTGATCTCGATGTTGAGCGCGCGACCGTTCGCGAGGCAGAAGCGGATCAGGCTCTCGAGGCTTGCCAGCGGCTCGCCGGCGTAGCGGCGCGAATGCCAGGCGCCGGCGTCGAGCCGCGACAGGGCCGCCCAGGTTTGCTCGCCGGCGATGCCGTGGCCGTTGCTGGTGCGCTCGAGCGTGGCGTCATGCAGCAGAAAGGGCACGCCGTCGGCGCTGAGCTTGGCATCGCATTCGAACATGCGATAGCCATGTTCGGCGCCCAGCCGGAAGGCCGCCAGGGTGTTCTCGGGCGCAAGCTTGCCGGCACCGCGATGGGCGATCCAGCGCGGGTACGGCCAGGTCGCGCCGGCACTCATGCGCTTCGCTTGCCGGAGCCGGCGTCGAACCAGTGCAGCTTGTCCTGGCGGGCGGCGATCTTGACCGTGTCGCCCGCGACCGGTGGCGTGTGGCCCTCGTCGACACGCATGATCAGTTGCTCCTCGCCGATGCGGCCGTAGATCAGCCGCTCGGCGCCCAGCAGCTCCACGTGCTCGACCTGCACCGTCCAGCCGTTCGCATCGAGGCTCAGGTGCTCGGGACGGATGCCGAGGATCATGCCGGGCCGCACGCCTGGCGCGTACCTCAGCAGGTTCATGGGCGGCGAGCCGATGAAGCTCGCGACGAAGGTGGTGGCGGGGCGCGAGTACACCTCCTCGGGCGTGGCGAACTGGTCCATCACGCCGCCGTTCATCACGATGATGCGCTCTGCCAGCGTCATGGCCTCGACCTGGTCGTGGGTGACGAACAGCGAGGTGATTCCGAGCTCGCGGTGCAGCTTCTGGATCTCGAGGCGGGTCTGCGCGCGCAGCTTGGCGTCCAGGTTCGACAGCGGTTCGTCGAACAGGAACACCTTCGGCTGGCGCACGATCGCGCGGCCCATGGCCACGCGCTGGCGCTGGCCGCCGGAGAGCTCGCGCGGCTTGCGTTCGAGCAGGTGGCCGAGCTCGAGGATGCCGGCGGCCTTGTCGACCCGCGTCTTGATCTCGGGCACCGGCACCTTGGCGATCTTCAGGCCGTAGGCCATGTTGTCGAAGACCGTCATGTGCGGATAGAGCGCGTAGTTCTGGAACACCATCGCGATGTCGCGCTCGGAGGGCTCGAGGTTGTTCACCACCCGGTCGCCGATGCGGATCTCGCCGGCGCTGATTTCCTCCAGTCCCGCGACCATGCGAAGCAGCGTCGACTTGCCGCAGCCCGAGGGGCCGACGATGACCACGAACTCGTGGTCGGGGATTTCGGCGCTGACGCCGTGGATGACCTGGTTTGCCTTCGGCCCGTGGCCGTAGCGCTTGATGACGTTGCGAAGTGAAAGTGCTGCCATTTCTATTTTTCCGTATCCACCAAACCCTTGACGAACCACTTCTGCATCAGGAGCACGACCAGCGCCGGCGGCAGCATCGCCAACAGTGCGGTCGCCATCACGATGTTCCATTCGTTCTGGCCGTCGCCGCCGGCGATCATGCGTTTGATGCCGATCACCACCGGGTACATGTCTTCGGTCGTGGTCGCGAGCAGCGGCCACAGGTACTGGTTCCAGCCGTAGATGAACTGGATCACGAACAGCGCCGCGATCGAGGTCTTCGACAGCGGCAGCAGCACATCCCAGAAGAAGCGCATCGGGCCGGCGCCGTCCATGCGGGCGGCCTCGATCAGCTCGTCGGGCACGGTCAGGAAGAACTGGCGGAACAGGAAGGTCGCGGTCGCCGAGGCGATCAGCGGGACGGTCAGGCCGGCATAGCTGTTGAGCATGCCGAGGTCCGAGACCACCTGGTAGGTCGGTCCGATACGGACCTCGACCGGCAGCATCAGCGTGATGAAGATGGCCCAGAAGCACAGGGTCTTGAACGGGAAGCGGAAGTACACCACCGCGAAGGCCGACAGCAGGGAGATCGCGATCTTGCCGAAGGTGATGACCAGCGCCGACACCAGGCTGACCCACATCATGCGGGCCACGGGGGCAGTCGATCCGGCGCCGGCCGTGCGGCCGAACAGCGCCGACTTGTAGGTTTCCCAGAGATGGCCGCCGGGCAGGAGCGGCATCGGCGCCTGCACGATCTCCTGCGCCGAGTGGCTCGACGCCACGAAGGCCAGGTAGAGCGGAAAGGCGACGATCAGAACGCCGAAGATCATCACGGCATGCGCCAGGATGCCTAGGCTGGGGCTTCGTTCGACCATGTCAGTGCCCGCCCGGCCGCCCGAAGGGCACTGAGCGCCCCCCTGGGGGGCAGCGATACGCGAAGCGATGAGCGTGGGGGCTGGTCATCTTAGTAGTTCACCTTCTTTTCGACATAGCGGAACTGGACCACGGTGAGTACCACCACGATCGCCATCAGCACCACCGACTGCGCGGCCGAGCCGCCGAGGTCCATGGCCTTGAAGCCGTCGTAGTAGACCTTGTAGACCAGGATCGAGGTCGATCGGCCCGGTCCGCCCTGGGTCGCGGCATCGACGATCGCGAAGGTGTCGAAGAAGGCATAGACCACGTTGATCACCAGCAGGAAGAAGGTGGTCGGCGACAGCAGCGGGAACTGCACCGTCCAGAAGCGCCGCCAGGGCTTGGCGCCGTCGATGGCGGCGGCTTCGATCAGCGACTTCGGAATCGACTGCAGGCCGGCCAGGAAGAACAGGAAGTTGTAGGAGATCTGCTTCCAGACCGCGGCCATCACGATCAGCGTCATGGCATGGGTCGAATTGAGCAGGTGGTTCCAGTCGATGCCGACCTTGCCGAGCGCATAGGCGACCACGCCCAGCGACGGCGAGAACATGAACACCCACAGCACGGCGGCCACCGCGGGCGCCACCGCGTACGGCAGGATCAGGAGCGTCTTGTAGATCATCGCGCCGCGCACGATGCGGTCCGCGAAGACGGCCAGCACCAGCGAGATCGTGAGGCCGAAGAAAGCGACCAGGATGGAGAACAGCGCCGTGGTCTCGAAGGATTCGATGTACTTCGGGTCGGCGAACAACTGCTTGAAATTGTCGAGGCCCACCCATTCGGTCGAGGTGCCGAAGGCGTCCTGCATCTGCATCGACTGCATCAGCGCCTGGCTGGCCGGCCAGAAGAAGAACACGACGATGACGACCATCTGCGGCGCGAGCAGCGCCCACGGCAGCCAGCCCGAGCGAAAGACGACGCGTTTTTCCATGAATCCCTCAAAAAGAAACCCCGCCGGTTCTATGTCCGGCGGGGCTGCGAGTCTAACTGCGCCCGCCTCGTCGGCAGGAACCCTCCCCGCTCGGCGGGGAGGGCAGGGTGGGGTGCCCTGTTGGAGCGAAGCTAATAAGGGCTTTCAGCCCTTATTAGCTTTCTGGAAGCGCTCGAGCTGCTCGTTGCCGCGCGTCACGATGGCATCGAGTGCTTCCTTGGCGGTCTTCTTGCCGCTCCAGACCTGTTCGAGTTCTTCGTCCTCGATCGCGCGGATCTGCACGTAGTTGCCCAGGCGGATGCCGCGGCTCTTGTCGGTCACCTTGCGGATCATCTGCGTCACGGCGACGTCGGTGCCCGGGTTCTGCTTGTAGAAGCCGGACTTGTCGGTGAGCTGGTAGGCGGCCGTGGTGATCGGCAGGTAGCCCGTGCGCTTGTGGCTGGCGGACTGCACTTCAGGCGTGGAGATGAAGCTGAAGAACTTGGCGATGCCCTTGTATTCCTCGGACTTCTTGCCCGCCATCACCCACAGGCTGGCGCCGCCGATGACCGTGTTCTGGGGCGCGCCCGGAACGTCGGGGTAGTAGGGCAGTGCGGTCAGGCCGTAGGCGAACTTCGCATTCTTCGCCACGTTGCCGTAGAAGCCCGACGAGGTGGCGATCATGGCGCATTCGCCCGAGACGAACGAGGCCTCGGGCACGTTGCCACGACCCTTGTAGATGAACAGGCCCTGCTTGGCCATGCTCGCGAGGTTCTCGATGTGGCGCTGGTGCAGCGGCGAATTGACCTTCAGGCGGGGGTCCAGGCCCGAGAGGCCGTTGTTCTTGGTCGCGAACTCGACGTTGTGCCAGGCCGAGAAGCTCTCGAGCTGGGTCCAGTTCTGCCAGGCGGTGGTGAACGGGCACTTGTGGCCGCTGGCCTTGAGCTTGGCCGCGGCGGCGACCACTTCGGGCCAGGTCGCCGGCGCCTTGTCGGTCGGCAGGCCGGCCGCCTTGAAGGCGTCTTTGTTGAAATAGAAGATGGTGGTCGAACTGTTGAACGGGAAGCTCAGCATCTGGCCGTTCGGCGCCGTGTAGTAGCCGGCGACGGCGGGAATGTAGGCGCTGGGGTCGAACTTCTCGCCGGCGTCCTTCATGACTTGGCCGACCGGCACGATGGCGCCCTTGCTGGCCATCATGGTCGCGGTGCCGACTTCGAAGACCTGCAGGATGTGCGGCGCGTTGCCGGCCCGGAAGGCGGCGATGGCTGCCGTCATGGATTCGTCGTACTGGCCCTTGTAGGTCGGCACGATCTTGTAGTCCTTCTGGCTCTCGTTGAACTGCCTGGCCAGGTCGTTGACCCATTCGCCGTTGACGGCGGTCATGGAATGCCACCACTGGATTTCGGTCTGCGCCAACGCGGAAGTGGAAAGCGTTGCGGCCAGCGCCGATGCCATGGCGAGCGTTTTGAATCGCATGAAGACTCCTGAGGGGGGAATGAGAAACGCGGATGCTAGGTCGCGCGTATGACACGACAGCGTCACATATTCTTTGCGCGCGGCGCAGCGTCCACCAATCGGGGAAACCCTTTTGGTGCGCCGCAGCGCGCCTGCATGCTGCGGCGCACCATGCTAGCATCGTCTTTCGCTTTTTTTGGCCCTGGAATGAGCAAGACTTCACTCGACAAAAGCAAGATCAAGTTCCTCCTGCTCGAGGGCATCCATCCTTCGGCGATCGAGGTGCTTCAGGCCGCCGGCTACACCCAGATCGAGTCGCTTCCCGGTGCGCTGCCGGACGCCGAACTCAAGGCCCGCATCGCCGACGTGCACTTCCTCGGCATTCGTTCGCGCACGCAACTGACCGCCGAGGTGTTCGCCGAGGCGCAGAAGCTGGTGGCGGTGGGCTGCTTTTGCATCGGCACCAACCAGGTCGATCTCGATGCGGCGCGCGAGCACGGCGTGGCCGTCTTCAACGCGCCTTATTCCAATACCCGCTCGGTGGCTGAACTGGTGCTGGCCGAAGCCATCCTGCTGCTGCGCGGGGTGCCCGAGAAAAGTGCGGTCGCACATCGCGGCGGCTGGCTCAAGTCGGCCGACAACGCTTTCGAGATCCGCGGCAAGACGCTCGGCATCGTCGGTTACGGCTCGATCGGCGCCCAGCTCTCGGTGCTGGCCGAGGCGCTGGGCATGAACGTCTGCTTCTACGACGTCGTCACCAAGCTGCCGCTGGGCAACGCACGTCAGGTGCGGCTCTTGCCCGACCTGCTGGCGCAGAGCGACATCGTGAGCCTGCATGTGCCCGAGACGCAGGCCACGCAGTGGATGATCGGCGGCGCCGAGATCGCGTCCATGAAGCCGGGCTCGATCCTGATCAACGCCTCGCGCGGCACCGTGGTCGAGATCGAACCGCTGGCCGAGGCGCTGAAGGCCAGGAAGCTGCTTGGCGCCGCGATCGACGTCTTCCCGGTCGAGCCGCGCAGCAACAAGGACGAGTTCCTGTCGCCGCTGCGCGGACTCGACAACGTGATCCTGACGCCGCACATCGGCGGCTCCACCATGGAGGCGCAGGCCAACATCGGTCTCGAGGTGGCCGAGAAACTGGTGAAGTACAGCGACAACGGGACCTCGACCTCGTCGGTCAATTTCCCCGAGGTGGCCCTGCCGGCGCACCCGGGCAAGCATCGCCTGCTGCACATCCACCGCAATGTCCCGGGCGTGCTGTCGGAGATCAACAGGATCTTCTCGGACAACCGCATCAACATCGCCTCGCAGTTCCTGCAGACCAACGACAAGGTGGGCTACGTGGTGACCGACATCGATGCCGCCTCCTCCGACCTGGCGCTCGAGAAGCTGGCCAAGGTGCCGGGAACGATCCGCAGCCGGGTGCTGTTCTAGGGACTGTTGAGGCTGTTTCCGGAGGCCTGGCAAAGGGGCTGGCTGGAGGCGCGCGGGCGCAACACGGCTGACCCCTTGCAAGCGCGGGCCACGCGAGGACGGCCCCTTGGCATGTCTTCGTCGCGACTCCGGTAGCGCTAACAGATCCCGGCCCCGCGGTGAGTTCGCGGCTCTCGCCGAGGTCCGGTCGACCCCTCCGCGCATGCTTTGCCGGGTGCTCCGAAGTGCGCCCCGGTCTGGTGCATCTCAAGTTCCGCCCCATGCTTTTTGTGAATACGTGTAAGGCCAGCATGGTTTTTCACGTCTTCTCCGCGTCGGGCTCGTTGCCGGAACTTTCCAGCATTGACGCGAGAAATGAGCGAAGAAGTCGCCGATTAGTTGGCGAATACGGGAAAACAAAATGTAGGAAAAGTCCTCACTCACTTGATTGCGTTGCCATGCATATGTAGGAAAAATCATGTCAACTGAAGGGAACAAGTATGAAAGTAATATCAAAGTTGTCCTGTCTCGCGGTGCTGGCCATCGTGGCAGGCTGCGGCGGCGGGAGTTCGGGCGGTGCTTTGGGCAGTGCAGGCGCAATGCCCGGCACGGCGGCCGCCAAGTCCGCCGAAGCGGGATCGGACGCTGCGCTCGTCGAGCTCTCGGGCACCGGCAAGCAAGCCGCCGCGACGCAGAAGCTGGATGCGAGCTGGGTCAGCATCGCGAACGAAAACCAGTCGTTCACGGTGCCCAGCGGCACGGTCGTCCAGTACGGCTCGGGTTCGACATTCGTCCAAAAGACCGTCAGCGGGGCGGGCACCTGCAGCACCGCCTTCTTCGGCAGCGACCCCACGCCCGATGTGGTGAAGGGCTGCTACGCCCAATCCGGCACTACGACCGGCGGGACGCTGCTGGCCAATGAAGGCGGTTCGTTCACGGTCGCCACAGCCACCGTCGTGAAGTACGGTACCGGCACGAGCTGGGTGCAGAAGACCGTGACCGGCACCGCGGCCTGCAGCAACGCCTACTTCGGCTCGGATCCCGCGCCCAGCCTTGCGAAGGCCTGCTATTCGGTCGACACGACGTCCACGACGCCGCCCGCCGGCACCAAGCTTGCGGCCGAATTCGAGAGCTTCACGGTCGCGAGCGCGACCGTCGTGAAGTACGGTGCCGGCACGAGCTGGGTGCAGAAAACCGTGACCGGCACGGCGACCTGCAACAACGTGTACTTCGGCTCGGATCCCGCGCCCAATGTCGCGAAGGCCTGCTATGTGGACGACGGCGGCACAACGACGCCACCTACGACGCCGACCGCCGGCACCAAGCTTGCGGCCGAATTCGAGAGCTTCACGGTCACGAGCGCGACCGTCGTGAAGTACGGTGCCGGCACGAGCTGGGTGCAGAAAACCGTCACCGGTACGGCGACCTGCAACAACGCGTACTTCGGCTCGGATCCCGCGCCCAATGTCGCGAAGGCCTGCTACGTGGACGGCGGCAGCACGACGCCGCCCCCGACGTCTACGGCGCCGCCCAGCGGCACCAAGCTTGCGGCTGAATTCGAGAATTTCACGGTGGCGAGCGCGACCATCGTCCAGTTCGGCGCCAACTCCAGCTGGGTGCAGAAAAGCGTGACCGGCTCCGCGACTTGCAGCGTGGCGTTCTTCGGCTCGGATCCCCTGCCGAACGTCGCCAAGGCCTGCTATTCGCTCGGCGCCGACACCGGTGGCGGCTCGACGACCCCGCCGCCCACCACCGGCGGCGGTGGCACCCCCGTGGCCGGCGACATTGTCGACGGCTCGCTGACAGTGATCCCGAGCTCCTACAGGTCGATGGCGGCCCAGATGAGCAAGGACGCCGGCCTCGCCTATCGCTACGGTCCGGATGCCGCGTCCTACGCGGTGGGCAACGCGGGCATTCCGACGCTGGTTGCGAAAGACGCGGCCAATCCGCTCAACATCCCGGGTCGCGGCCTTTTGGCAGGCACCTGGCAGATCGCCGGTCCGCCGCAATCCGACGCCGGCCTCTACTCCACGAACTGGGCCAATCTGGCGTATGTCGCGGATGACTCGACGCAACGCATGGGGGCCACCGACATTCAGGTGTCGGGCTACCAGTACAACGTCTTCGCGCAGACGCCCCAGATCAGCTGGACGATCGGCGGCGCGACGGGCGGCAACCTCGACAGCATCAATGCGAAGGCCTACAAGGCCGCCGGCCTCGTCAACGGGGATCCGGTGGCGGTGGGCCGGTGCAGCGGGCGTTCGGGCTTCTGCAACCAGAGCCTGGTGGTCTACCAGAATGGCCTGATCGGCACCACCGGCTCCAACACCTCGAGCACCCAGACGA
>NZ_JBFUBW010000037.1:0-66372 GCF_056405555.1 Variovorax sp. P1_G12
TCCGAAGGATTCCGAAGGATCGCTTTCGTTGCCGGCCTTGTCGGTTTCAGTGATGGTGATCGCGTGCGGTCCCTCGGCCAGGTCCTCGGCCGGGGTCAAGGTCCAGCGACCCTTGTCGTCGACGACGACCTCGCCGATCGGGTTGCCGTTGTCGTAGACGGTGATGGTGTCGCCGGGCGTGCCATTGCCAGTGAATTCGGGCTTGGCATCGTTCGTGACGCCGCCCTTGGAAATCGGGCCGGTGATCTCTACGACGTCGTCGATCACGCTCTCMAGCCCTTGACCATCRCCCACGCCGGGCKTTKTCGGCTTCGWCGTGTCGACGTCGACCACAAACTGGCTSCCGGCGCTGGTATTGCCCGCCGSGTCGGTCGCCGTCACTTCGAAGGTGTGCTCACCCTCGGCCAGGGGATCCTGGGGCGTGAACGTCCACGCGCCGGTCACCGGATCCGTGTCTGCCGTGCCAAGCACCTTGCCGTTGTCGATCACCGTCACCTTGCTGCCAGGCTCGGCCGTGCCGCTCAGCGTGGGCTGGGTGTCGTTGGTCGACTGGCCGCTTTGCAGAAAGCCCTCGTCCGGCGCAACGTCGTCCAGCACGGAACCGATCTCGGGGGCAGAGGGCGCCTGCGTATCGACATTCACGGGCACCTTGATCACGGTGCTGTTGCCGGCGTCGTCGATCTCGGTGACCACGACGGTGCCGCCGCCCTCGGGCAGCGGGTTCGCCGGCGCCGGTACGGCCCAGGTGCCGTCGGGCTGCACCGTCGTCTCGCTCGTCTCGCCGCCCGGGTAGGTCACAACGATGGTGTCGCCAGGCTCGCCCTTGCCGCTCAGCGTGGGCTTGTCGGTGTTGACCAGGCCGGTCTCGTCGACCGCGCCATCAATCTGCGCATCCGGCGCCTTGGGCGGCACGGTGTCCACGTCGAACTCGAAGGGATCCGAAGGCTCGCTCACGTTGCCAGCCTTGTCGGTTTCCGTGATGGTGATCGAGTGCCGACCGTCTTCCAGCGCGCCGCTCTTGTCATCAAGGGAGAAAGTCCAGTCCCCCTTGTCGTCGACGACGACCTGCCCGAGCACCACATCGTTCTTGTCGTAGATGGTGATCGTGCTGCCGGGCTCGCCCGTGCCGAAGAACCCAGGGCGGCTGTCATCGGTGACACCACCGGCGGGGATCTCGCCGACGATCGTGCCGATGTTGTCGATGGCCCCGCCCACGCTGGGCTTGCTCGGGGGCGTCAGGTCGACGACGAACTCGAAGGGGTCCGAAGAATCGCTCGTGTTGCCGTTGTTGTCGCTTTCCGTGGTGGTGATCGAGTGCGATCCCTCGGGCAGATCCTCGGTCGGGGTAAAGCTCCAGTTGCCATTGCCGTCGACGACGACCTCGCCGATCACCTTGCCTTGATCGTAGATGGTGATGGTGTTGCCAGGCGTGCCATTGCCGACGAATTCGGGGCGCGTGTCATCGGTCGCGCCCTTGTCCGAGATCGCGCCGGTGATCGGACCGACGTCGTCGATGGCGCCCGCCTGCGGCGGCGCGGAGATGGGCTTTGGCTGCTCGGGTTCGGGCTTGGGATCGGGCGTGGGTTGGGCAGGCTCGACCCAGTCCGAAGAACCGGAGTTGCTCGCCGCAATGCCGCCAGCCGCCAGACCACCGAGCATGAGCAGGGGCCAGAAGACACCGGCGTTGTCGTCATCACTGCCCGCAGTACCCGGAGCGACCGGATCGCCAGCCAGCGCGACCGCCGTCATGTCCCCGTCGGCCAACGAGAAGATCGCACCCGCCCCATCGGTCCGGCCATACGCATAGAGCTGGCCGTCTTCCGCGACGCCGAACAGGCCCGGAGGCTCGGCCAGCAGGAAGTAGCCTTCCAAAATCAAGGCAGGGCTGGTCTCGCCCTCCAAAGTCAACTGCAGGTCATCGCCGACACGCGTCAGGGTCGCGTTTTCTGGCGCAACGCCACTCTCGTCCTTGAGCAGGTATTTGACGTTGGGCAAAGCCTTGACCTTGACAGGCAACTTCCCGTCCAAGGCCACCGCCTCGCCTGCGTTCCTGCCATTCTTGTTGATAACAACTGCCGTCTTTTTTGTAGCCACTGGATGCTCGCGTCTAATGAAAATGAAATGAAACCGAAATTCGTTTTTCAACGGCAGATGCCGGGCAATGAGAAGCCCGACAGACTTGCCGCCGAACCGCAATCGGGTGCGACTGATAACTCCACAAGCTGAAAACGATGGCGTTTGCGCGCTCACCGCTCGATCGATCGAATCGAAACTGCATCGCGCAATTCGATTCAGTGATCAAGCGGATTGAAGGCACTATTGAGACGCCATTGAGTCACCTTTGCCGCGCGATTTCCGAGCACTCTCGGACCACGCTCTGCCGTCGGCGCTTGAGACTCAGAACTCTAGTAAAAGTGGATTCAATAGGGAATGAGAAAACGCCGCGATCGCTTCACGAAAAGGCCGAGCGTTGGTGCATTTCTGGCTTGCACCGAGCCCGTGCGACGACCACTCGCAGCCCCGGCGAAGGACTGGGCGGACGCCCGACAAAAATAGATACAATCCGCCGGCGCAGGCGATAGGTTGGGTCATGGTCGGTCGCGCGACACTTCTCACCGTCTTCATGCAGGAGCATTGCGGACTCGCATTCACGCGGACGCGGCGGCATCCTCTTGAACAGCCTTCGTGCCACTCCGACAGGAAGGTCTGATCGAAATGACAATGCGCGTGATCATCGCGGACGACCACCCGATCATCCTGGCCGGGGTGCGGATGCTGCTCGAGAACAGCAGCGAGATCGAGGTGGTGGCCGAGGCCGACTCACCGGACACGCTGTTGGCGGCGTTGCGCCAAACGCCCTGCGACCTGCTGATCACCGATTTTTCGATGCCGGGCGGCGAGGCGGCAGACGGCCTCGGCTTGCTTCAACGCATCCGGCGTGACCATCCCGATCTGCCGATCGTTGTCTTGACGATGATCGGCAACGTCGGCGTGCACGGCGCCATCCTGGAAGCCGGCGTTCGCGGGCTGATCGACAAGGCGTCCGGCATGGCGGAGATCTCCCTCGCGATCCAGGCAGTGGCCCAGGGCCGCAACTACATCAGCACCACTTTCAGGCAAGGCCTGCTGCAAAGCGAGTTCGACTCGGCTGCGGGCGAATCCGCGCGGCTTTCACCGCGCGAGCTCGAAGTGATTCGCCTGTTCGCATCCGGCTTGACGGTGACGGGCATTGCCGAACGCCTGGCTCGCAGCGTGAAGACGGTCAGTCGGCAGAAGTCGGACGCGATGGTCAAGCTCGGTCTCAAGAACGATCTCGAAATCTATGTCTATGCGCGTGAGAACGGCATGAATTCCTGAGCGGAGGCCTTGCCGGCCCTCGCACCGATGGATCGTGCGGCGCATTGTTTCAGGCGCCAGGGCCATGCATCCGAACGAACGCCGACGCCCTTGCCAGCGCCGACACCAGCGCTTCCCGCGTCGGGCCATACAGCGCGAGGACGGCCTTTTCCGATTCGGGCCCGTCGGCCTCGGCCTGCCGCTCGACGGCCCGCAATGCGCTGACCGCCTTGGCCTCGTCGAGTTGATGGCAAGCTGAGCTCAGCCTGTGCGCCAACTGCCGCAAGCGCGGAAGATCCTCGTGCGCGGCGGCCTGGTCCATCGCCTTCAGATCCTCTTCGGTGGCGGCGACGAAGATGCGCACCAGCTTGGCGACCTTGTCGAGGCTTCCGCCGCACAGCTGCATGAGAGCCGGATAGACCGCGTCCGTCGGCTCCGATGATCCGGTGGCCGGCGGGCCGGATGCCGTGGCTGCAGCACCCGCGGACTGCCGCTCCAGGATCTCGACCAACGCATGCCGCAGTTCATGAAGCTGCAAGGGCTTGGTCAGATAGGCGTCCATGCCGAGCGCCAGGCAACGCTCGGCTTCGCCCTGCAAGGCGTTGGCCGTCAGTGCGACGATCGGCAATCTCGAGGCTCCGAGCCTTGCCTCGTGAGCACGCAGCCGCTTCGTCAGGTCGTAGCCATCGAGCCGCGGCATGTGGCAGTCGGTCAGCAGCATCGCATAGCCGCCATGGGAGGACATCAGCATGTCCCAGGCCTGCTCGCCGTCTTCGGCGCAGTCGCAGGCGAAGCCGAGCTTGGCGAGCTGCAGCGTGAGGACTTCGCGATTGATCTCATGGTCCTCGGCCAGCAGCAGCTTGCGCCCGCGACCGATCGGCTCCGACCCTGGCCCGGCCGCGGCGGTCTTCGCCTGGCCGAACGAAGAGCGCGCTGACCGAACCTGCCCGGACAGGGCGCCCGCGCTCGGGATCCAGGGTCGCAAGGGCAGACTCACGGTAAACCGACTGCCCTTGCCCAGTTCGCTTTCGCAGCCGACGCCGCCGCCCATCAGCTCGACCAGTTGCTTGACGATCGTGAGTCCGAGTCCGGTGCCTCCGTAGCGCCGGGTGGTGGCGATGTCGGCTTGCTCGAAGGGCTGGAAGAGCGACTCAATGGCTCGCGGCTCGATGCCGATGCCGGTGTCTTCCACCGTCAACTGCAGCGAGCCGTCGACGCCCTTGTGGGCGCCGACCTTGACCCCGCCGCGATGTGTGAACTTGATCGCATTGCCGATCAGATTGGTGAGCACCTGCCGCAGCCGCACGGAGTCGCCAATGACAAATTGCGGTATCTGCTCATCGATCTCGACATCAAGGCTGATACCCTTGGGCATCGCTTCCGGCCGCAGCGTCTCGCACACGTCCTCGATCAGTCCGGACAGCGACAGCGCACGGTTTTCGATATTCAGCTTGCGCGCCTCGATCTTCGAGAAATCGAGGATGTCGTTGATGATCGTGAGCAACGCCACCGACGATTCGCGGCTGCGCTGCAACATGGCGCGCTGGTCTTGCGCGAGCGGGGTGTCCAGCACCAGATCGATCATTCCCAGCACCCCATTGAGGGGCGTACGGACTTCATGGCTCATCATGGCGAGGAACTGGCCCTTGGCGTCCAGTGCCGATCGCGCCTCCTCGGCCTTGGTGATCAGGTCCGCCTTGAGCGCCTCCTCCCTGGTGATGTCCTTGGCGATGCCGGTGAACGAGACCAGCACCCGATCGCTGCCTGCCTCCGCGCCCGTCGTCACGTGGCCTCGCACATCGACCGTACGCACCACGCCGTCACGGTTGCAGATGCGGAACTGATCGCGGTAGGCGCCGACCCCTTTTCGATAGGCCCGGTTCAGTGCGACGGCCGCTCGCCTGCGATCGTCCGAGTGCAGCAACCTGAACATGTCGCGATAGCTGAAGTCGGCATCGCGGCCGCAGATTTCGCGGACCTTGGGATCGGCCGCGATGAGGGTCGCGAGCAGTTCGCGGCCCGTCGGGCTGGCACCCTTGCGCAAGGGAATGACCGAACGCCACACACCCAGCCCGCCGCTGCCGAGGGCAAGTTCGAGTTCGAGCTGCGATTCCTCGAGTTTCGCCAGCACCCGCTCTGCCTGCGACTTGGCCTCGCTCATGGCGAGTTCGCCCAGGCGGCGCTCGGTGATGTCCCGGTTGACGCCGATCAGGTGGTTGTTTCCCCGGCGCATGCGATTGGGCGACGAGAAGCCCTCCACCCACCGGATCGCCCCTGAATCGTCGACGATGCGAAATACGTAGGCTGCCACATTCTTCTGCGTGATGGCGCGATCGACACGGGACTTGACTTCAAGCCTGTCATCGGGATGCATCCGGGCGTACACCATCGACACATCGACATGGCTGCCTTCCAGGCCCAGCACCTGCCTGCTGCGCTCATCGGCATGAAGCTCGCCGGTGCTCAGGTCCAGCTCCCAGGTGCCCATGCGCGCAGCTTCCAGCGCAATGCTCAGCCCGTCGAGTGCGTCCTCGAGTTGACGCTGCAGCTTCTTCTGCTCGGTCACATCGATGGCCACGCCGACCACGCCACGCAGCTTTCCGCGGCGATCGCGGACCGGCTGCTTGCGCGACTGGATGCTGCGGACTTCGCCATCGATCCACATCTCCTCGTCGAAGGTGCGTGCCTCTTGCGAAGCCATCAGTTCCTTGTCCTGGGCCACGAAGCGATCGCGAAGCTCGGGGCCGAAGAGCGCCATGTCGCCCGCGCCGATCGCGGCCGCTCTGTCGATATGAAACAAGCGCTCGAACTCCGCGTTCACTTCGCGATAGCGCAAGGCGGTGTCCTTGAAAAACAGGACATGAGGGACGGCGTCGAGGATGGCGTGGAGTTCGTCGTCCCGGCGTTGGCTGATTCGATTGCGCAGGAATTGCATGACCGACAGGACGATGATGCAGAGCGATCCCAGCGCCATCCAGAACCAGTGCAGCTCGATGGCCATCGGCTGGCCAAAAAAATAGCCCGCAACACCCAGCACGCAAGTCAACACCATCGTGACGGTGCTTGAATTGAGGCCCCGCACGACCAGATCGACCTTGGTGACCATGGAATCTCCCCCCGAGATGACAAGCAAACCGGGGGAGACTAAACGATCCCTGGTCAAAGCTCCAGGTGAAACCGATCAGGGGCCGAGCGTTCTGACGGGGATCTTCTGGCGGCGGCCCGTTGCACGCGCCGCAATTGGTAGCCGGTGTCGCCCAGGGGGTCGAGGGTCAAGCCGTTCGATTCGCTCAGTTGAATCGCCACGCGCAGGTCGTCGACGGTGCAGGCGATGTTGTCGATGCGATGCCAGACTGCGCCATGCCCGCCCGAAGGCAGCATGCGCTTGAGCCACTTCTTCGTCACAGGCTTCCCTATGTTGAAGAAGAGTTCGAGTGCGACGTCGAAGGCCACTGCATCCAGTGTCACTTCCTCGCCGGCGAAGGCGACGCTCTTCTCGAGCGGATGGAACGCGTAGACACCCCAGGAGAAACTCGCCTGCTCGCTTTCGATCCCCTGGGAGGCCAGGAAAGACATGACCGAGCTGCAGACATCGCCGAAGAAGCGCGGCGAAGCGGTGACGATGTTGTCGCCCGCCTCACCGCGACTGCGTGCGCGCCTGCGCCTGTCCAGGGGCGCGTGGAGCACCGGCACGTTCGGGCCGACCACGGCGAGAGCGCCCGCCACAACCGCACGCCCACGACTGTCCGTATCAGGCACATCACCGAGGAACAGCATGTCGAGGGTCGATGCGGCGGGGCCCATCGCCGTGAGTTCATCGAGATGGGCGAAGACCCGCGGCGCATAGCCGAGCGAGCGCAGAACACGTCGAAGATATTCGCGCGAGCGGGGGGCATAGGCGAGCACCCCGACACGCCGCATGGCAGCCGGGCGCGTCATGACGCGACCACGCTGGCCGTCGGGCCGCGGCTGCCGGGCTCGAAGCGGGCGGGCGCGCCCGGCGCGTTCCGCCGCGGGGCCGCAGCGCCCCATCGCGATGCGCTCCTGGTGGGCGAGCGGTGTTCGTTCAGGAAGACCGAATGCGTGCGTGCGAACTGCCTCCATTCCGCGTGGTCGAAGACTTCGAGCGACCCGCGCAGGCCAAGGCCGACCAGCGCCGCCAGCGAATAGTCCGTCCACGACGCATAGTGGGCGCGGGCGCGCATCTTCAGCGCCCCCAGAACCTCCTCGGCCGACGCCTTCGACACGTGGCCGGCCGTGCAGGCCAGGCGCACCAGATAGGCGAGTTGCTGGATGTCCCAGGCGAGGATGCTCAGGTGGTCCTGCCGGAGCTCGTCGACTTGCGCAATGTGGGCGCGCAGGGCCATGAACAGGCACGTGTCCTCGAGCGCCGCGTATTCGTTCGAGTCGACGGGTTCGCCGGTGAGCCATGCGGCGATGGCCCGCTTCTCGGCCGCCGACATCTTTCCCAGGCTCTCGAGGCGCGACTCGATCACGCGACGGCAGTCCGCCCGCGTCTCGATGCCCCAGTGCTCCCGAAGGACCCGTCCGATGCGCCGCTCGGACAGTGAACTCCCGATCTGGTTGAAGTTGTCGCGCATGAGCAGGGCGAAGTTGCCGCTGAGCAGGCAGCCGAACAACTGCTCGGGCGACATGGCTTCCTTCGGCTTGAATGCGATGGCGCGCGCCCAGGACTCCCTGGACGGACCGAATCGTCCGCGCAGAAAAATCCAGATGACAAAGCCCCAGATCAGGGCCACGGTGGTCAAGGCCGTCATGTTGGCTCCCTTGGTGCATTGCGGATCACGCATGCCCCGTTTGTTCGTTGATGATTTGCCGACGCGGCGATCGGCGGATGTCGGTCAGCCCTGCCAATTCGTCGAGGCTGCGAGGCTGCGAGGCAGAAAGTGCTTGCGTTCGGCCCGCCATGCCGGCCAACCGACTCGAGTGAAGGGCTGCAATGAATCGTACGGACCGCATCGCGGGCAGACCATCAGAACCGTCCGAAAGCACCCCCTGAAACATCAGAAGAAGTACTACAGCGCGATTGCTTACCGTTGGTAAGCCCCGGCGCGCCAGACGGTCGCACGACAAAAAAAAGGAGCGTCACGCTCAGCGTGACGCTCCTTCTTATCAATCCGTCGAGAACTTCGACTTACCAGTGAAAGCCGATGCCTGCGCTCACGCCCACATTGCCGCGCGTGTTGGCCGTGCCCGACAACTTCGTGACCCAGCGCCCGTTGTCGGCCACCTTCGACACGCCGACGGCGAGGGCGGACTCACCGTCCATGTTGCTGATCGCAGCCGATGCCATGCTGCGGCCCGGTTGGATCGACTGCGGCAGGGTCGCCACCGCCATGGCCGCCGCGGCCGCTGCGTTGGAGTCGCGCTTGACGCGGGCGATGTCCGACTGCACCTGGTTCATGCGCTGGTCGGTATAGGCCCTGGCGCTGTCCGCGACCGAGTCGAGCTGGCGCTTGTTGACGGCATCGGTGCTCATGACGGCATCCGCCACGTTGGCGATCGCGCGCTCGTTGCCTGCCGATCCGACGGACACGGTGTTCTCGCGATTACCGGTGGTCGAGCCTGCGCCGAGCGCCACGCTGTTGCTGGCCGAAGCCGTCGCGCCGGCACCGATCGCCACCGCGTTGTCGCCGCTGGCCACGGCCGTCTGCGTCACGTCGCCGCTGGTGGCCAGGTGCGAACTGGCCTGGGTCGTGCCGACCAATTTCTCGACCACGGTCAGGCGGGAGCCGTTGTGGTCGATGGTTCCGGCCAGTCCCTGCAGGGCGTCGCCGACACTGGTGTAGGTGGCATTGTTGACGGTGTACTTCGGGGCCACGATGCTGCCATCGGCGCCGACGGCCGCGCCGCCGCCCAATGCGGAAGCCACGCCACGCAGCTGGCCGACGTTGGCTGCATCCGTGTTGGCCGTGCCAGCGGCAACGTTGGAGAGCAGCACTTGCGCCACATTGGCGTCACCGAACGTGACCTTGGTGCGGTTGGAGTCTGCGTCGTAGATGACCGCATTCGTGTTGCCGTTGCCGTCGATGAGGCCACCCTTCTTGAGCTGACCCAGGTTGACGGCGTCGCCGTTCTCCGTACCGTCGGCCACGTTTTTCAGTTGCGTGCCGTTCGCGCCACCCAGGGTGATACTGCCCTTGTTCGAACCGGCGTCATAGGTCAGCACGTCCAGCGCATTGCCATTCGCGTCAATGATCCCCGACTTCCTCAGTTTCTCGTTGGTCGCAAACAGCTGCGAGCCGTTCACCGCGTCGGTGCTGGTCTCGTTCAGCGCGCCAGCCTTCACACCGCTCAGGGTGCGAGCACCTTCGGTGCCGGCGAAGCTCACCGATGTGCCCGGCTTGTCGCCAGCCACCGTGATCGCCTTGGTCGTCGCGTCCTGCTTCACCAGGCCCACCAAACCGCTGCTCACGTTGTTGGTCAGGTCCGACACCGAGCCTTCGACGATCGTGACACGGCCGTCGAGGCCAGCGATGGCCGTCGTGTTGCCTGCGATGTTGGTCGTGTTGGTCGCCACGTTCTCGTTGGTCGCGAACAGCTGCGAACCGTTCACCGCTTCGGTGCTGGTCCCGTTCAGCGCACCAGCCTTCACGCCACTCAGGGTGCGCGCACCTTCGGTGCCGGCGAAGTTCACCGACGTGCCCGCCTTGTCGCCAGCCACCGTGATCGCTTTGGTCGTCGCGTCCTGCTTCACCAGGCCCACCGAGCCGTTGCTCACGTTGTTGGTCAGGTCCGTCACCGAGCCTTCGACGATCGTGACGCGGCCGTCGAGGTTGGCGATGTTGGTCGTGTTGGCGGCCACGTTCTCGTTGGTCGCAAACAGCTGCGAACCGTTCACCGCTTCGGTGCTGGTCCCGTTCAGTGCACCAGCCTTCACGCCACTCAGCGTGCGAGCACCTTCGGTGCCGGCGAAGTTCACCGACGTGCCCGCCTTGTCGCCAGCCACCGTGATCGCCTTGGTCGTCGCGTCCTGCTTCACCAGGCCCACCAGACCGCTGCTCACGTTGTTGGTCAGGTCCGACACCGAGCCTTCGACGGTCGTGACACGGCCGTCGAGGTTGGCGATGTTGGTCGTGTTGGCGGCCACGTTCTCGTTGGTCGCAAACAGCTGTGAACCGTTCACCRCTTCGGTGCTGGTCCCGTTCAGCGCACCAGCCTTCACGCCACTCAGCGTGCGAGCACCTTCGGTGCCGGCGAAGTTCACCGACGCGCCCGCCTTGTCGCCGGCCACCGTGATCGCCTTGGTCGTCGCGTCCTGCTTCACCAGGCCCACCAGACCGTTGTTCAGGTCGTTGGTCAGGTTCGTCACCGAGTCGCCGATCGTGGTGATGTTGCCTTCGGCGGTCGTGACACGGCCGCCGAGGTTGGCGATGTCCGTCGTGTTGCCGGCGATGTTGGTCGTGTTGGTCGCGATGTTCGCCGTGTTGGCGGCCACGTTCTCGTTGGTCRCGAACAGCTGCGAACCGTTCACCACTTCGGTGCTGGTCCCGTTCAGCGCACCAGCCTTCACGCCACTCAGCGTGCGAGCACCTTCRGTGCCRGCGAAGTTCACCGACGYGCCCGCCTTGTCGCCRGCCACSGTGATCGCCTTGGTCGTCGCRTCCTGCTTCACCAGGCCCACCAGACCGTTGTTCAGGTCGTTGGTCAGGTTCGTCACCGAGCCTTCGACCGTCGTGACACGGCCGCCGAGGTTGGCAATGTCCGTCGTGTTGCCGGCGATGCTGGTCGTGTGGGTCGCAATATTCGCCGTGTTGGCGGCCACGTTCTGGTTGGTCGCAAACAATTGCGAGCCGTTCACCRCTTCGGTGCTGGTCGCGTTCAGCGCACCGGCGGCCACGCCGCTGAGCAACACGTCGTTCCCGGATGCCGTACCTGACAGGACATTCTTGGTCGTGCTCATGCCGGGATCCAGAAAAACGGAGAGTTTGCCGCTGGTAAGTCCCAAAGTGCCGCCGTTGGTTCCGATGATGGCATAGGCGGACGAACCGAAAAAGGGCAGGTAAGGGCTATTGCATCCGGTGGAAAGTGCGGTGGAACTCCCAAAAAACTGAGCGGACGAGGTGTCGTTCACACACACACCGGCGGCATTCGCCACAGGCGACAAGCCAAAGAAGAGCAAGGCCGAAGGCAGCGCGGCTGCCAGGAGAATGCGTCGCGCGGCGCGGCCCAGGCGGACCGAGCCACCCGAACGCTTGCCTCGTGATTTCACCTGTTCCGACGCAGCGACCCACGCCCCAAGGGCTTCATTCCAAACGCTGGTATATGACTTGTTCACCCGACTGATCCTTTTGATTTCAATTGACACCATGCCGCGCAGCCCGTCTGCGCGTGCCATCAATTACCCTCGGCCTGGATTACGTGAATCGCTTAATTGCAGAGAGCAACAACATGACCTCATGGTATTGCCGGCACCTTTCTGGTCATATGAGAACTGTCCGAAAGAAGACCGGACATCTGCCTAAAGAAGGCCAGAATTTTCAATCTACAGATCAATCGTGAAAAACTTCCTGAATTCGATCATTTCAATTCCGATAATTGAATTGGAATTTTCCTTCCAATGGAATGAGAATCTTCTTATATTCGGTTTGACGACGCCTCGATAAGCCTGGTCGGGGGTCAATTCTTGGCCCGGACGTCGCCGCCGCGACCCCGTGGGGCGAGCCTCGTGGGCAGAATCGCTCGCCATGGGAACTCTCTATCTCGTGCGCCACGGACAGGCCAGCTTCGGTGCGGCCGACTACGACCAGCTCAGCGACCTGGGCCGCAGGCAGGCGGTCCGGCTGGGCGAGTACTGGCGCGAGCGCGGCATGCGCTTCGATGCGGTGATCACCGGCACGCTGAAGCGCCATCGCCAGACCTGGGAGGGAATCGCGCAAGGCCTGGGGCTCGAGCGCCAGGACGTGCTGCCCTGGCCCGGCCTCAACGAATACGACAGCGAGGCGATCATTGCCACCATCCATCCCGGCAAGCTGGAGAAGCCCGACACGCCGGAGATGTACCGCCACCATTTCCGCCTGCTGCGCGAGGGCCTCGGCGCCTGGATGCAGGGCCGCACCGAACCGGTGGGCATGCCGAGCTATGTGGACTTCTTGGCCGGGGTGACGAGGGCCCTCGACCATGTGCGCGACAAGCACCATGGCGCCAAGGTGCTCGTGGTGTCGAGCGGCGGGCCGATCAGCACGGCCGTCGGCCATGTGCTGGGCACCAGTCCCGAGACCACCGTCGAGCTCAACCTGCGAATCCGCAATACCGCCGTGACCGAATTCGCGTTCACGCCGAAACGCCACATGCTGGTGACCTACAACACGCTGCCGCACCTCGACGGCCCGGCGTACGAGGGCTGGGTCACCTACGCCTGAACCTCGGCGCGCGCGGGGCGCCGCCTGCTAGGCCTGCCAGACCCCGTAACCCGCCTCGCGCAGGGCGATGCCGAGTTCGACCTCCATCTCGCGCGCGGCTTCGTAGGGCATCGGGTTGTACATCGCGTACAGCCTGGGCAGCAGCCGCAAGCCGTAGTCACGCACGAAGCTGTTGGCCTGGATGCCGGCCTTGTGCTTGTCGAAGCGCACATCCGGATCGAGCCCGGTCATGCCGACGTAGACGAAGGGCATGCCCAGGCGATAGTCGGGGTTCGCACGCCGGAAGCGCGCCACGTTCCAGACGCGGTCGTCGAGCTCGACCACGTAGACGTGGTGGTGATGGCGGCTGCGCGTCTTGCGGACCGGCATGCGCGCGCCCTGCGCAGGATCAGGTCTTGCGCTTGATCAGGCCATAGATGAACAGCAGCACGATCGCGCCGACCACCGAGGCGATGAAGCCCGCACCCTGACCCGCGGTGTACCAGCCCATGGCCTGGCCGACGTAGGTCGCGATCAGCGAGCCGGCAATGCCGATCAGGGTGGTGATGATGAAGCCGGCCGAGTCGTCGCCCGGTTTGATCGCGCGCGCCACCAGGCCCGCAACGAATCCGATCAGAATGGTCCAGACGATGCTCATACGGATCCTTGGTGTGGGTTGAGGCGGCAGGCGCACCGCCGGAGGCGGCACCGATTTGATGATAGCGGGCGCCGGCAACCCGCGCGTGGCGTCACGGTCAGGGCAGCGGCTGCGTGTGGGCGGTGGCCAGCGGCAAGCGCGACACCTCGGCCAGCAGGGCGGCCAGCTGCGTGGCGCTGGCATCGACCAGCGCCCGCCCCTTTTCAGCGGTGGCGGCGGCGGCATTCCCGGCCGCGCCCTCGGGGTTGTAGTCCTCCATCGCCCAGCCGAGCTTGGCGCTGCGACCGTTGCCGAGGATGGCGTAGTCGGCGGCGCGCTGGCGCGACGTGGAGCCGAAGTCGCGGGCCGCGGCCATCGCCACCTGCCCGGGCGCCAACGCCAGCATCATCGAGGTTTCCATCTCGCCGGCATGCACACCGAAGCGCTGCTCATCGGCGCTGAACTGCGCGCCGGCCTCGCCGAGCGGCAGGTTGAACCAGCTGGTGCTGTAGACGATCAGGCCGTGCGCCGCCCGCAGCTCGCGCGCGACGATGTCCATTGCCCCCGAATGTCCGCCGTGGGCATTGAAGAACACCAGCTTGCGCACCCCCGCGCGCGCGACGCCGGCGCCGATCTCGCTCCAGAGCCGGATCAGCGTGCCGGACGACAGGGTCAGCGTGCCCGGGAAGCGCGCATGCTCGGGGCTCAGTCCGATCTGCTGGGTCGGCAGGAACAGCACCGGAAGCTCGGCCGGCAGCAGGGGCAGCGCGGCCGCCACGATGCCGTCGGCGAGCGCGGAGTCGACCCCGAGCGGCAGATGCGGGCCATGCTGCTCGGTGGCGCCGAGCGGCAGCACCGCGACGGTCGCCGCCGGGTCGAGGGCGGCGAAATCACGCGTCGTGAGCTGGGACCAGAAGCGGCTGGCGGGGGCTGTCATGCGGCAATCTTAGAACAGAGCCCCCACGCTCCCTCACTGCGTGTGGTCGCTGCCCCCCGGGGGGCCCAGGCCGCCTTGGGGCGGCCCGGCGCCGGCCTGAGCCTGTTCACGCCGGGACAGCCTCGAACTTGAGCGCCAGGAAGTCCACCAGCGCCCGCACCCGCGCCGGGACGAAGCGGCCGCTGGGCAGCAGCGCGTGCAGCGGATAGGGCTCGGTCTCCCATTCAGGCAGCAGATGCACCAGGGCGCCGGACGCCACGTCACGCTGCAGGTCGAGCGCCGACTTCAAGGTAATGCCGCGCCCGGCCAGCGCCCATTCGCGCGCCAGCGAGGCGTCGTCGACCACCCGGTCGCCGTCCACCCGCACCTCGGTCCAGTGGCCGTTGCGCACGAAGCGCCAGAGCCGCTGGCGTCGCCCGCCGCGGTGAAAGGTCAGGCAGTTGTGCTGCAGCAGGTCCTGCGGCGTCTGCGGCGCCGGATGGCGGCGCAGGTAGGCGGGCGACGCGCACAGCGCCGGCCGCGATTCGGCGAGCCGCCGCGCCACCAGCCGCGAATCGGCCAGCGGGCCATAGCGCAGCGCGACGTCGACCTCGTCGCGGGTGACGTCGAGCGGCCGGTCGCCGACGGAGAGCGACAGCTGCAGGCCCGGGTGCAGGTCGAGAAACTCGTCGAGCCAGGGCAGCAGCACGACCCGCGTGAGGTCCGATGGCGCCGCCACGCGCACGGTGCCGACCAGCGCGCCGCGGTCGGCCAGCACCAGCGACTCGCCCTCGGCCAGCAGCTCGAAGGCGCGCACCGCGTAATCCAGCAGCGTCTGGCCCTGGGGCGTCAGGCGCATGGCCCGGGTCGAGCGCTCGAACAGGCGGACGCCGAGCTGCGACTCGAGCCGCTTGAGCGTCGCGCTGGCCGCTGCCGGCGTGATGCCGAGCGCCGATGCCGCGGCGGTGAGCGTGCCCGCCCGAGCGGTGTGGACCAGCACCTGCAGATCGGCTGTATTTTCAATTTTCATTTGAAAGTAATGCTTCGAAATGTCGGCTTATCAATTTCTATTTGCCACTCTACAGTCCCGGCATCGCAACGACCCAGGACGCCCCATGAAAGCCATCGGCTATCGCCAATCGCTCCCCATCGACAACCCCGCCGCGCTCGAAGACCTCGAGCTGCCGGATCCCACGCCGGGCGCCCGCGACCTGCTGGTGCGCGTGAAGGCGATTTCCGTCAACCCGGTCGACACCAAGGTGCGTCGCAACGCAGCGCCGGACGCCGGCCAGGCCAGGGTGCTGGGCTGGGACGCGGCCGGCACGGTCGAGGCGGTCGGCACGGCGGTCACGCGGTTCAAGCCCGGCGACCGGGTCTACTACGCCGGCTCGATCGTGCGGCCCGGCGCCAACAGCGAACTGCACGCGGTGGACGAGCGCATCGCGGCGCTGGCGCCCCGGAGCCTCGACGACGCCCAGGCCGCCGCGCTGCCGCTGACCACGATCACGGCCTATGAGCTGCTGTTCGACCGCCTGCGCGTGCCCCGGGACGGCGGCGCCGGCCAGACCCTGCTGATCGTCGGCGGCGCCGGCGGCGTCGGTTCGATCCTGATCCAGCTGGCGCGCCAGCTCACCCGGTTGCGCGTGATCGCCACCGCCTCGCGCGCCGAAACGCGCGCCTGGTGCCTCGCGCTCGGCGCCCACGCGGTGATCGACCACGCGAAGCCGCTGGCCGCGGAGCTGAAGGCCGCGGGCATCGGCGAGGTCGACAGCGTCGCCAGCCTGACGCAGACGGGCCAGCACTACGCCCAGATCATCGAGAGCCTCAAGCCCCAGGGCCAACTGGCGGTGATCGACGACATGCCGTCGCTCGACGCGATGGCGCTCAAGGGCAAGTGCATCTCGCTGCACTGGGAAATGATGTTCACGCGCTCGAAGTTCGAGACGCCCGACATGGCGCGCCAGGGCGAACTGCTCGCAGAAGTCGCGCAGCTGGTGGACGCCGGCCGCATCCGCACCACCGCCAACGCGGCCTTCGGCACCATCAATGCCGCCAACCTGCGCCGCGCCCACGCGCTGATCGAGAGCGGCAAGGCGCAGGGCAAGGTGGTTCTGGCAGGGTTCTGAGACCCGGCGGCGGCAATCGCTACTTCTTCCTGACTTTCCAGACGACGTTACCGACGTCGTCGGCCACCAGCAGGGCACCGCGCCTGTCGAGCGCCACGCCCACCGGCCGGCCCTGCGCCTCGTCGTCCGCGCTCAGGAAGCCGGTCAGGAAATCGACCGGCGGGCCGCTCGGCCGGCCGCCGATGAAGGGCACGAAGACCACCTTGTAGCCCGCGAGCGGCCTGCGGTTCCAGGAGCCGTGTTCGCCGATGAAGGCGCCGCTGGCGAATTCCGGCGGCATGCCGCGTGGATTCGAGAACGCGATGCCGAGCGGCGCGCGGTGCGAGCCCAGCGCGTAGTCCGGCACCACGGCCTTGGCGACCATGTCGGGGCGCTGCGGCTGCACGCGCGTGTCGACGTAGCCGCCGAAGTAGCTCCAGGGCCAGCCATAGAAGGCGCCGTCCTTGATCGAGGTCAGGTAGTCGGGAACCAGGTCGCTGCCGAGCTCGTCGCGCTCGTTGACCACGGCCCACAGCACGTTGGTGTCCGGCTCCCAGGCGAGCGCGGTCGGGTTGCGCAGCCCGCTCGCGAACAGGCGCTTCTCGCCGCTCTGGAGATCCACCTCCCAGATCGCGGCCCGCCCCGCCTCGACCTCGAGCCCGTTCTCTCCCACGTTGCTGTTGGAGCCGACGCTGACGTAGAGCTTGGTCCCCTCGCGGTTGGCGACGACGTGCTTGGTCCAGTGGTGATTGGGGTCCGCGGGCAGGTCGGTCACCTTCACCGGCGCCGCGGTGATGGTGGTCTGGCCCTCGACGTAGGGCACCTTGACCAGCGCGTCGGCATTGGCGATGAAGAGTTCGCTGCCGACCAGCACGACGCCGAACGGCGACACCAGGTCCTGCATGAACACCTGCCGCAGCTCGGCCACCCCGTCATTGTCGGCGTCGCGCAGCAGGGTGATGCGATTGGCGCTCTGCACGTCCGCGCCGGCGCGCTTCTGAACCAGGTCTGTGACCTTCCGCCGGATCTCGGCAACGAGGCCGCCGCCGTGGCCGTCCGCGGGCTTGGGCGGCTGGTTGCTCTCGACCGCCAGCACGTCGCCGTTGGGCAAGGCGTAGACCATGCGCGGATGGTCGAGCCCGCGGGCCAGCGCCGTCACCGCGAAGCCCTCGGGCGCGGTGGGGCCCGCGGTGTCGGTCCAGCCCACCGAGGGCGCGATGTTCACGGTGGGCAGCAGGGTGGGGTTCGGCGCCGGCAGCGTCGGCGTCGGGCCGGTTTCCGCTTCGGGCGGCAGCTTCGCCCTGTCGCCGCAGGCGGCCAGCAGCAGCACGGCGGCGATCGGCGCGAGCAGCCACCGCCGCGAGGAATGGGGCATCGTCATGGTGGAAGTCCTTTGGCGCATCGGTGAATGATGCCGGCGGCGCCGCGGCGCATTGTCGGCCACAGGCGCTTCCGAAGGTCGGCGCACCCCCGTCCGGCCGCACCGCTACCATCGAGCCATGACCGACGACCTGTTCCGTTCCGATGCCTACCTGCGCGAGTGCGAGGCCCTGGTGATGGGCGTCGACGAGGCCGGCATCCTGCTCGACCGCACGGTGTTCTATCCGATGGGCGGCGGCCAGGCCGGCGACAGCGGCCGGTTGCTGCTGGCCGACGGCCGCGAACTCGCCATCGCCGACACCCGCAAGGCCAAGGATGCCGAAGGCCGGCCGACCGACCGGATCCTCCACGTGCCCGCGCCCGGCCAGGAGGCGCTGGCGGCCGCGCTGCGGCCCGGCGACCGCGTGACCGCACGCATCGACTGGGAGCGCCGGCACCGGTTGATGCGCTTCCACACCGCGACCCACCTGCTGTGCCACCTGGTGCCGCAGCCGGTCAACGGCTGCTCGATCACGCCCGACTACGCGCGGCTCGACTTCCACATGACCGAGCCGCTCGACAAGGAGGCCCTGACGGCCGGCCTGGCGCGGCTGGTGGCTGCCGCCCACCCGCTGGCCGTCGGCGCGATCAGCGATGCCGAGCTCGACGCCAATCCGGCCCTGGTCAAGAGCATGAGCGTGCAGCCGCCGCGCGGCACGGGCACGGTCCGAACGATCCGCATCGGACCCGTGGGAGACGGCCAGGCGATCGATTTCCAGCCCTGCGGCGGCACGCATGTCGCGAACACGCGCGAGATCGGCGCCGTGGTGGTCACCAAGATCGAGAAGAAGAGCGCCAACAGCCGGCGCGTGGTGCTGGGGTGGGGCCCGTGAGCCGGCGCCGGAACTTCGCCGCGCCGGCCCGCTCCGACTGACGGCATGCCTCATCTTTCCCGCCTTCGTTTCGCGAGCTTTCTCTTCGCCGCCTTCGCAGTCTGCCTGCCAGCCGCGGCTCAGCTGACTTCCCGTATCGGCCCGGTGGTCACGACCCCGCACGTACGGGCCGAACTGGTCGCCCATGCGCCGGACGGCGTGGCCCCCGGTGCCCCGGTCTGGCTCGGCCTGCAGATCGTGCACCAGCCCGGCTGGCACACCTACTGGAAGAACGCGGGCGACTCCGGCCTGCCGACCGAACTGGCCTGGTCGCTCCCGGCGGGCGTCTCCCCCGGCGACATCGCCTGGCCGGTGCCGAGGAAGATCCGGATCGGCAACCTGGCCAATTTCGGCTACGAGGACGCGCTGCTGCTGCCGGTGCCGCTCACGGTGGCGCCCGATTTCAAGCCGCAGCCGGCCCTCGCGGGTGCCGCCCAGATCGACGTCAGGCTCAAGGCTTCCTGGCTGGTGTGCAGCAAGGAGTGCATACCCGAAGAAGGCGAGTTCCTGCTCAAGCTGCCGTTGCAGGGCTCGACGGCGCTTCACAAGGCGGAATTCGATGCCGCCTTCGCGGCGCAGCCGGCGCCGCTGGCCCGGCCGGGCCGGATCACGGTGGACGGCGACAAGCTGCAGGTCCGGCTCGAAGGCCTGCCCGCCGCCGCACAAGGCAGGACCCTCGAATTCTTCCCCGAAACCGCCGAAGTGATCCACTCCGCCGCCGTGCAGGGCAAGGACTGGACGCAGGCCTGGCAGGGCGAGGCCTGGACCGCCACCGTGCCGCTGGCGGCGCAGCGCAGCGCCAGCCCGGCGGTGATGCCGGTGGTGGTGACGCTCGCCGAGGCCGACCGGCAGGCCGGCCAGCCGATCGCCTGGCGCGCCGAGGCGCCGGTCGCCGGCGTCTGGCCGGCCACCGCGGCCCCGGCCCAGGTCTCGCCGGCCTTGCAGGCCGCGCTCGAAGCCAATGCCGCGGCGCCGCAGCCGCAGCCACAGGCCGCAGGCGGCTTCATCGTCGCCCTCCTGGGCGCGCTGATCGGCGGCCTGCTGCTGAACCTCATGCCCTGCGTGTTCCCGGTGCTCGCGATCAAGGTGCTCGGCTTCACGCGCCATGCCGACGACCGGCGCGCCCACCGACTGGCCGCACTGGCCTACACCGGCGGCGTGGTCCTGTCCTTCCTGGCGCTGGGTGGCGCGATGCTGGCGTTGCGCGCCGCCGGCGCGCAGCTCGGCTGGGGCTTCCAGCTGCAGTCGCCCGCCGTGGTGGCCGTCCTCGCGGCCCTGTTCACCCTGATCGGCCTCAACCTGGCCGGCCTGTTCGAGTTCGGCCGCATGGCGCCGGCGTCGCTCGGCGCCGTCCAGGCCCGCCATCCGCTGGCCAACGACTTCCTGTCGGGCGTGCTCGCAGTGGTGGTCGCCTCGCCCTGCACCGCGCCGTTCATGGGCGCCTCGCTGGGCTTCGCGATCGGCCTGCCCGCCAGCCAGGCCCTGCTGATGTTCGGCGTGCTCGGCTTCGGCCTCGCCCTGCCCTACCTGGCGGCCGGCTTCGTGCCGGCCGTGGCCCGCCTGCTGCCCAGGCCCGGCGCCTGGATGAACACCCTGCGCCGCCTGCTCGCGTTCCCGATGTTCGCCACGGTCGCCTGGCTGGTCTGGGTGCTGGGCCAGCAAAGCGGCATCGACGGCGCCGGCGCCCTGCTGGGCCTGCTCGTGTGCCTCGCCGCCATCGCCTGGGCGCTGACCCTGCGCGGCCGCACCCGGCTCGTGCTCACCGGCCTGACCGTGGCCCTGACCGCCGTGCTGGCGGGCGCCATCGGCGGCCATGTGGTGCGGCCGGCCGAGCCCGCAGCCAGCTCGGCCGCCGCGGGCCAGCGCTGGCAGCCCTGGTCGGCCGAACGCGCGCGCGAACTGGCGGCCGCCGGCCGGCCGGTGTTCGTGGATTTCACGGCCGCCTGGTGCGTGACCTGCCAGTACAACAAGCGCAGCACGCTGGACAGCGCCGAGGTGCTGGCCGATTTCGACGCCCGCCAGGTCGCGCTGCTGCGCGCCGACTGGACCCGGCGCGACCCGGCCATCACCGCGGCGCTGACCGCGCTCGGGCGCAGCGGGGTCCCGGTCTATGTCTTGCAAGCACCGGGAAAGCCGCCCGTGGTGCTGACGGAAATACTCGGCAAGGATGAACTGCGCGCCGCGCTCGCGGCGCTTTGACACCGGGCATCATTGGCTCCTTCGGGGGCCGCGGAGCGCCCCGGCGCCGGCCTTACTGGCCCCCCACGCTCCCTCACTGCGTGTGGTCGCTGCCCCCCAAGGGGGCCGCAGGCCGCCTTGGGGCGGCCCGGCGCCGGCCTTACTGGCCCCCCACGCTCCCTCACTGCGTGTGGTCGCTGCCCCCCAAAGGGGGCCGCAGGCCGCCTTGGGGCGGCCCGGCGCCGGCCTTAACGGGTTGTCACATGAACATGAGGAATCTGTTCTAAGCTGTCGCAGTTGTTGAGTATTTATCACCGGGAGTACAAGCTGACCATGTCATCGTCATCCTCCGCCTCGCGTTCCTACCGCGCCGCGCGCGATGCCCGCGCCGCCCTCAGCCGAGCCTCGCGGCGCGCCATCATGACGGCCGCCGTCGCACTTGGCGCCACCTTCCTGATGAACGCGCAAGCCGCCGCCGCGCCCGCCGTCGGCCAGCCCGCGCCCGATTTCGTCGCCGTCGACACCGCCGGCGCGCAGCACCGCCTGTCGGACTTCGCCGGCAAGTTCGTGGTGCTCGAATGGACCAATCCGGGCTGCCCCTTCGTCGGCAAGCACTACGGCAGCGGCAACATGCCCGCCACGCAGAAGGCCGCCACCGCCCAGGGCGTGGTCTGGCTGGCCATCAATTCGACCGAGCGCGGCGCCAGCGACTACCTGAAGCCGGCGGCGCTGGCCGCCTGGATGAAGGCGCAATCGGGCGCGCCGACGGCCGTGCTGATGGACGAAGACGGGGTCATCGGCCGCGCCTACGGGGCCCGCACGACGCCGCACATCTTCATCGTCGACCCCAAGGGCACGCTGGTCTATGCCGGCGGGATCGACAGCATCCCCTCGTCCCGCGCCGAGGACATCAAGACCGCCACCAACTACGTCAACCAGGCGCTCGGCGAAGCCTTCGGGGGCAAGGCGATCAGCGCCGCGGCCACCCGACCCTACGGCTGTTCCATCAAGTACAAGTCCTGACCGGACCCACGCTCCCCGAGGGGGCGGCCCGGCGCCGGCCCGAGCCGCCCGGCCGCTACGAAGGCGCATGCCAAAGCGCTGCTGTGCCAAGGTCATTCGACGCCCCTGCGACAATCGCAGGATGCCTTTCGCCCCCCTGAAGAACGACACGTTCCTGCGCGCCTGCTGGCGCCAGGCCACCGACCACACCCCCGTCTGGCTGATGCGCCAGGCCGGACGCTACCTGCCCGAGTACCTGGCCACCCGGGCCAAGGCCGGCAGCTTCATGGGCCTGGCCACCAACGTGGACTTCGCGACCGAGGTCACGCTGCAGCCGCTCGAGCGCTTCGCGCTCGATGCCGCGATCCTGTTCTCCGACATCCTGACGGTGCCCGACGCGATGGGGCTCGGCCTCTCGTTCGAGGCTGGCGAAGGCCCGCGATTCGCTCGGCCGGTGCGCGACGAGGCCTCGATCGCGGCCCTGGCCGTGCCCGACATGGACAAGCTGCGCTACGTCTTCGATGCCGTCACGTCGATCCGCCGCGCGCTCGCCGGCCGGGTGCCGCTGATCGGCTTCTCGGGCAGCCCGTGGACACTGGCCTGCTACATGGTCGAGGGCGCGGGGTCGAGCGACTACCGGCAGGTCAAGACACTGCTCTACAGCCGCCCCGACCTCATGCACCGGCTGCTGGCCGTCAACGCCGACGCCGTGGCCGCCTACCTCAACGCGCAGATCGACGCCGGCGCCCAGGCCGTGATGGTGTTCGACAGCTGGGGCGGCGTGCTGGCCGACGGCGCCTTCCAGGTCTTCAGCCTGGCCTACACGCAGCGCGTGCTGTCGCAGCTCAAGCGCGACGGCGCCGACGGCCGGCCGGTGCCGCGCATCGTGTTCACCAAGGGCGGCGGACTCTGGCTCGAAGAAATGCAGCCGCTCGACTGCGAGGTGCTGGGGCTGGACTGGACCGTCAACCTCGGACGCGCGCGCGCGCTGGTGGGTGAAGGCCCGGCGGGCAAGGCCCTGCAAGGCAACATCGACCCCAATGTGCTGTTCGCGCAGCCGCGCCAGATCGAAGAGGAAGTGGCCAAGGTGCTGCAGAGCTTTGGCCGCCCGCACACCGACCCGGACACCACCGGAGCGACGCACGTGTTCAACCTGGGCCATGGCATCAGCCAGTTCACCCCGCCCGACCACGTGGCGGCCCTCGTGAACGCGGTGCATGCGCAGTCCCGCCTGCTTCGTTCCTGAGCGCATTGTTATGACTTGTAAGCACCGGAGATCGACTGCCCGAGCGTTTGTCAAGCGCCAAAACGGTGAGGAGGGACTGACTTATGCACAAAACGGCTGCTGCGGTGCGCAAAAACATCTGACGCTCGATAAAGGCTGCTCCTAAAGCGATAGCGAAGCTAAGTCATTGATTCATATAGGTTTTGAACTTTGCTTTTTTTGCGTGCATTCCAGCCGAAGCCTTGATTTTCAAGGGCTGGCGACGAGTCGAGGCGGGATATCAACAAAGTTATCCACAGAAACTCTGGATGGACTGCAAAGCACTGAAAAATCAACAACTTAAGTCCATTTGCTCAAAGTCGCTTTAACAAACCCGCGCAGCGGGAACCCGCCTTGAACTGGTGCATCGACGTCGCCGTCCAGACCCCGGCGCACAGCGCACTAGGGGATGTACTTAGCTACAAAAGCCACGTCGCCCTGACTCCGGGGGCCCTCGTGCGGGTGCCGTTGGGCCGCCGCGAGGTGCTGGGCGTGGCCTGGGCGGTGCGCAGCCTGGAGGCCGACCCGCCTTCCCCGATGGAACTCAAGCCGGTCGCCGGCGCCCTGGACGCCTTGCCTGCGCTGGGCGAGGCCTGGCGCGACCTGGTGGCCTTCGCCGCGCGCTACTACCAGCGCTCGCTTGGCGAGATCGCGCTGGCGGCCCTGCCGCCGCAGTTGCGGGACCTGAGCGCGGTCCAGCTGGCACGGCGGCTCAAGCGCCAGGCCCCTGCGGCGCGCGCCGGCAACGCAGCGCCCGACGGCCCCGCGGTGGCGCTCACCGCCGAGCAGGCCGCCGCGCTGGCCCGCTTCGATGCCGAGCCCGGCCCCTTCCTGCTGTTCGGCAGCACCGGCAGCGGCAAGACCGAGGTCTACCTGCGCTGCGTGGCGACGCTGCTCGAGCGCGAGCCCGAGGCGCAGGCGCTGGTGATGGTGCCCGAGATCAACCTGACGCCGCAGCTGGAAGCCCGCTTCAAGGCGCGTTTCGGCGCCGACTCGGTGGTCTCGCTGCACAGCGGCATGACGAACCCGCAACGGCTCGCCAGCTGGCTGGCAGCGCACGGCGGCGCGGCGCGCATCGTGCTCGGCACCCGGATGGCGGTGTTCGCCTCGATGCCGGCGCTGCGGCTGATCGTGGTCGACGAGGAACACGACCCCAGCTACAAGCAGCAGGAAGGCGCACGCTACTCGGCCCGCGACCTGGCCGTCTGGCGCGGCCGGCGCGAGGGTGCCAAGGTGATCCTCGGCTCGGCGACGCCATCGCTCGAAAGCTGGCATCGCAGCCGGCCGGCCGAGGGCGAGGACGCCGGCGGCAACTACCTGCGGCTGGCAATGCCCTCGCGCGTCGGGGCCGGCGCGCTGCCGGCGGTGCGGCTGGTCGACATGAACCTGCAGCCGCCGAAGACCGTGCTGTCGGGCGCGCTGCTCGACGCCATCGGCCAGCGCATCGCGCGCGGCGAGCAGAGCATGGTGTTCCTGAACCGGCGCGGCTACGCACCGGTGCTGGCCTGTGGCGACTGCGGCTGGAAGAGCGAATGCCCGCATTGCAGCGCCTACCGCGTGTTCCACAAGATCGACCGCACGCTGCGCTGCCACCACTGCGGCTTCACCGAGCGCGTGCCTCGCGCCTGCCCGGCCTGCGGCAATCCCGACATCGCACCGGTCGGCCGGGGCACGGAGCGGCTCGAGGAGCACCTGGGCGAGCTGTTCGCCGCGGTCCGGCGGCCCGACGGCAGCGCGGTGCGCGTCGCCCGCATCGACGCCGACAGCACGCGCAAGCAGGGGGCGCTCGAGTCGCAGCTCGCCGCGGTGCACGCCGGCGAGGTCGACGTGCTGGTGGGCACGCAGATGATCGCCAAGGGCCACGACTTCCGCCGCATCACGCTGGTGTCGGCCATCAACCCCGATGGCGCCCTGTTCTCGAGCGACTTCCGCGCGCCCGAGCGGCTGTTCAGCCTCCTGATGCAGTCGGCCGGCCGGGCCGGACGCGATGCCGCCTACCTGACGGCGCAGGAGGCGACCGCCGAGATGTGGATCCAGACCCATCATCCGCAGCACCCGCTGTTCGCCGCGCTGCGGCGGCATGACTATGCCGCCTTCGCCCAGGGCGAACTGGAGGAGCGAGCGGCCGCCGGCATGCCGCCCTTCGCCTTCCAGGCGCTGCTCAGGGCCGACGCGCGCACGCAGGACGCGGCGCAGGCGTTCCTGAATGCCGCCAGTGCCGCGGCCGACGCGCTACCGGGCGCCGACCGGGTCACGCGCTACCCCGCGGTGCCGCTCGCGATCCAGCGGGTGGCCAATGTGGAGCGGGCGCAGATGCTGATCGAGAGCGGCTCGCGCGCCGCCCTGCAGCGGCTGCTGGCGGAATGGCAGCCGCTGCTGCACGCGCTGCGCCGCCAGCCCGAGGGCAAGGGCGTGATCCGCTGGCTGGTGGACGTCGATCCGCAGAGCATCTGACGCGAGCGGCGCGCCCATCGCGGAAACGCCGCGGAACCGGGAGCGCTACAGCAACCCGACCGGCTCCTTGCCCATTTCCACGTACTGGAGGCCGGATCGGCGGCGCCGGACAGCCCCTGGGACGAAGAGCAGCAGGCTCAGCACGGCCGCTGCCAAGGCAGCCCCGGTTCCGAGCGCCCCGCCGACCCACAGCCAGCCGACGACGGCCAGCCACACCATCCACAGCACCCCGCGTGTCAAAGTCGTCATGCCACTCTCCCGATGCAGGAGCCCACTTTAGCAGCGCTTCTGAATACAGAAGCATTAGCCAAAGGCAATAGTTCACGCAAACCCCTTCTTCGTGAGAAAAAAGCAAGAAATACTCTGCAACAACGGTTGACGAAGCGCCGGCTCGCTGCCCAAGCTATGGATGCGTCAGAACCCACTGCGGGGTTCTGCGAAAGGTCATCTCATGAAGACGCTTTCTAGGACTTTGTGGGGCCTGGGCCTTGCGATTGCTTGCCTGGCCACCGGCGCACCGGCGGCGGAGCTGGAGCTCGAAGGCAACCGGCTGCTGGTCAGCGGCATGCTCGATGGCAGCGCCCTCAAGGATTTCGAATCGCAGCTGGCCAGCGGCCAGGTGCGCACCGTGGTCTTCGAGAACGCGCTGGGCGGCTCGGCCGAGGTCGCCAAGGCGTATGCGCGTGCGATCCAGGCTTCTGGCGTCAACACCGAGGCCAAGGGCCAGTGCCAGGCAGCTTGCGCCTTCGCGTTCCTGGCCGGCAAGGAGCACCGTTTCGGGCGCGGCTTCCAGATCCACGCGCTGCTGATCCCGGTCGCCAGCCGGCCGCAGCCCGGCGAACTCGCGAGCCGCTGGCGGGGCGAGGATGGGGCGCATCGGACGCAGGCGGAGTTCAACCCGCCGGCCGGCGAGTCCGGCCCCGCCGCGATGCCGGCCCCGGCCTCCGGCGCACCTGCCGCGAAGGACACCTGGAACCCGAACCAGGGGGTTCTGTTCACCTCGACCCCCACGCTGTTCGGCCGGGTCCACAACACCTTCTATTGCGACGGCACGCAAGGGCGCGACCCGTCGCACTGCGAGCTGCTGTCCGATGCCGACCCCTACAAGCTCGGGGTCTTGACGCCCTAGCTCGCCCCCAGGTTGCCCCGCACTTCGTGTCGGGGCGCCCACCCCCTACCGGGGGCAACACCAGCGGCCCGGCGAAGCCGGTTCCGCGGTGTTTCACCAACGGGCCTGGCTGCGCCGGCCGGTGGATACTGGCGCTGGGTTCTTCTACGGCTGCGCGCAGCGCGCCGGTTCGTGGGCAGTCGCGGAACCGGCTTCGCCGGGCCGCTGACTGCGCCCCCGGTAGGGGGTGGGCGGCTACACGAAGTGAGCCAACCTGGGGGCGAGCGCGACCACCGGAAAGCTGAAAAACGCCGCCACCGTGCTCCACAGGATGATGCGGGCGATGCGGCCGTTGTCGGCGCCGAAGCGCTCGGCCAGCATCGACACGTTGCTGGCGCTGGGCAGCGCGGCCACCAGCACGATCGCCACCAGGGCCGGCGTTCCCAGCGGCAGGCCGAGCGCCATGGCGCCGCGGGCGACGCCGTAGACCAGCAAGGGATGCGCGATCAGCTTGATCGCGACCACCGGCAGCACATCGGCGAGCCGCGCCTGCGGCGGCGACCCGGGCCCGCCGGCCGCACTGCCCAGGGCCTGCGCGACGACCGCGCTGGCGCGGTGCTCGCGCGCCAGCAGCGCCGAGCGCGCCAGCACCGCGCCGATCGTGAACAGCGCCACCGGCGAAGCCGCCTCGGCCAGCATCGCAACCGTGCGGTCGACCGGGCCCGGGAGCGCCAGCCGCGTCGCCGAGGCCAGCACGCCCAGCAGGATCGACCACGGCATCGGGTTCAGCAGGATGCCGCGCAGCGCCTGCCGCGCCGCCTTGGCGGCCCCATGCTCGTCGGCGCCGTCGAGCCGCGACAGCGCGATGCACAGCGACGAGGTGACGATCATGTCGAACGCGATGGTGATGATGGTGGGCGAGGCCGCCTGGGCGCCGAGGATCGCCACCAGCAGCGGCACGCCCATGAAGCCGGTGTTCGGGAAGGCCGCCACCAGCGCACCGAATGCAGCGTCGTTCCAGCCAATGCGCCCGTTGCGGCTCAGGGCCACCGTGGCGCCGACCACGATCAACGCGCTCAGGCCCCACACCAGCGCCACGCCGCCGTCCAGCAACTGGCCGATCGGCGCATTGGCACCGAAGCGGAACAGCATGCACGGCAACGCGAAATAAAGGACGAAGGCGTTCAGCCCCGGAATCGACGACAGCGGCAACAGGCCGCCGCGCGCGGCCGCATAGCCGGCGGCGATCAAGGCAAAGAAGGGAACAGTAACCAAAAATATCTGCAGCACGCAGCCCATTGTGCTTGGGCTCCGGCGCCGGCTTCGGCCGAAGCCCTAGCACATCCGCCCGGCCGAGCCGCCGCGAAGGCCCCCGTATCATTGGCCGTTTGCGCCTTCCGTTCCCGAACTCCATGTCTTCCGGTCTCAATCTCGCGCAACAAGAAGCCGTCAACTACATGCACGGCCCCTGCCTGGTCCTTGCCGGCGCGGGCTCGGGCAAGACGCGCGTGATCACGCACAAGATCGCGCGCCTGATCCAGGCCGGCCTGGAGCCCAAGCGGATCGCCGCCATCACCTTCACCAACAAGGCGGCCTCCGAGATGCGCGAGCGCGCCAAGGGCCTGATCGGGCGCGACGCCAGGCACGTGGTGGTCTGCACCTTCCACGCGCTGGGCGTGCGCATGATGCGCGAGGACGGCGCCGTGCTGGGCCTGAAGCCGGCCTTCAGCATCCTCGACAGCGACGACGTCACCAAGATCCTCAAGGACGCCGGCGGCACCACCGACGCGGCCACCGCCCGCATCTGGCAGTGGACCATCAGCAAGTGGAAGAACATGGGCCTCAACGCGGCCCAGGCCGAGGCCCAGGCGGCCGACGACAACGAGCGCATCACGGCGCGCATCATGGCGCGCTACGAGGAGCGGCTGGCGGCCTACCAGAGCGTCGACTTCGACGACCTGATCGGCATGCCGCTCAAGCTGCTTCAGCAGCACGACGAGGTGCGCGCCAAATGGCAGGCCGCGCTCGGCCACGTGCTGGTCGACGAATACCAGGACACCAACGCGACCCAGTACGAGGTGCTCAAGGCGCTGGTCGGCGAGCGCGGCCGCTTCACCGCGGTGGGCGACGACGACCAGTCGATCTACGGCTGGCGCGGCGCCACGCTCGACAACCTCAAGAAGCTGCCGGTCGACTACCCGACCCTCAAGGTCATCAAGCTGGAGCAGAACTACCGCAGCACCAGCGCGATCCTGCGCGCCGCCAACAACGTGATCGGGCCGAACCCCAAGCTGTTCCCGAAGACGCTGTTCAGCGAACTCGGCGAGGGCGAGCCAGTGCGCATCGTCGACGCCGACAGCGAGGCCCACGAGGCCGAGCGCACGGTGGCGCGCATCCAGAGCCTGCGCGCCGGCGACGCCACCGCGCAGGGCCCGCAGCACAAGGAGTTCCGCGACTTCGCGATCCTCTACCGCGCCAACCACCAGGCCCGCGTGTTCGAGCAGGCGCTGCGCAAGGCGCAGATCCCGTACAAGGTCTCGGGCGGCCAGAGCTTCTTCGACCGTGCCGAGATCAAGGACCTGTGCGGCTGGTTCCGCCTCTGGGTCAACAACGATGACGACCCGGCCTTCCTGCGCGCGGTGACCACGCCCAAGCGCGGCATCGGCCACACCACGCTGGCCAGCCTCGGCACCTTCGCGAGCCAGTACAAGCTGAGCCTGTTCGAGGCGCTGTTCAGCCCCTCGCTGCCGAGCGTGATGCCCAAACGCGCGCAGGAGGGGCTGCACGAGTTCGGCCGCTACATCAACGACCTCGAATACAAGGCCCGCCGCACCATGGGCGCCGAGGACGCGCGCGCCTTCCTGGCCGAGTGGCTCAAGGAGATCGACTACGAGAAGCACCTGTACGACGGCGAGGACAGCGAGCAGGCCGCGGCCAGCCGCTGGACCAACGTGATGGAGTTCTGCGACTGGATGTCGCAGCGCTGCGGCGGCACGATCGACGACGCCTCGGGCGCCACGGTCGAGAGCGAGCGCAAGAGCCTGCTCGAGGTGGCGCAGACGATCTCGCTGCTGTCGACCATCAGCGAGCGCGAACAGGACCAGAACGTGGTCACGCTGTCGACGCTGCACGCCTCCAAGGGCCTGGAGTGGCCGCACGTGATGCTGGTCGGTGTGACGGAGGGGCTGCTGCCCTTCAAGCTCGACGACGACGGCGGCCGCCAGGAAAAGATCAGCGACGAGACGCTGACGCGGCTGCAGGAAGAGCGCCGGCTGATGTACGTGGGCATCACGCGCGCCCAGCGCAGCCTGGCCGTGAGCTGGACCAAGCGGCGCAAGAAGGGCCGCGAGATGGTCGCCGCCCAGCCGAGCCGCTTCATCGCCGAGATGGCGCTCGACAAGAAGACCGCCAAGGAAGACCCGCGCGAGAAACTCAAGGCGCTGCGCGCCGAGTTCGCGCGCAAGGTGCAGGACAACGCGGCCGCAGCGGCGGCGGCGGCCGCTTCGGCGCCATGAGGTTTCTGCAGACGGCCTGCCTGGCCGCCGCCTGCCTCGCTGCCGCCGGCGCGATGGCCCAGGGAGCGCCGGCGGCCCCATCGACACCGACGGGCCCATCGCCGGTTGCCTGCCCCGCCAAGGGCTCCGAGCTGCCGCTCGAGGCCTTGTTCGGCACCTGGGAGGCGCGCATCGACGGCCTGAAAGGCGTCGCAAAAGTCAAGCTCGACCAACATCCGGACTACGCCGGCGTGCGCGGCACAATCACGCGCGGCGGCGACGGCGCGCCGGCCACGGTCGCCCGGCTGGCGGGCGACATCGACGACGACGGCATGCTGAGTCTCGACGAATCGCTGGACGGCCACGCCATCAGCGGCGTCTGGCTGGGCGAGCTGGATGCGTCCTCGTGCGGCAACGCATGGAAGGGCGTCTGGCGCGACGCCGCGAACGACAGCACGCATCCCTTCGTGATGAACAAGACAGGCGACCCGACCCGCGATCGATGAACAAACGCATTCTTTTTTTCACCGCTTTTTTCGCAGGCATCGGCGCCACCGGCGCGCAGGCCGAGGCCGTGGACAAGCCGCCCAGCCCGCTGGCCGAATCGCAACTGACCTGGCAGCAGTGCCAAGGCCTCGCGGGCAGCGGCAACAACGAGGCGCGGCTGGCCTGCTTCGATCGCTGGGCCCAGCAGCAGACCCTGCCGGCCGCCGCGGTGCCGCCGGCGCCGCCGGTGCTCGCCGAAACCCAGCCGCCCGTGGACGCCACGGTGCCGGCCACACGCGTGATCACCCTCACCACCGAGGACGGCTGCCGCGACCACCAGTACTCGCCGCTGTCGCGCTTCTGGGAGCTCGAGGCCGGCAGCAACTGCGGCACGTTCGGCTTCCGCGGCTACCGACCGCTCAGCGTCGGCCTCGGGGTGGCCGCGAGGGACCCGGAAGTCGCGACCTCGCCGGCGCCCAACCACACCGGAGTCGACCGGCCCTACCAGTCCCAGGACATGCGCATCGGCCTGTCGCTGCGCACCAAGCTCGCGCAGGGACTGCTCACGGGGGACGACCCGATCAAGAAGGACGGGCTCTGGTTCGCCTACTCGCAGGCGTCGACCTGGCAGGTGTTCAACGAAGATCTCTCGCGGCCGTTCCGCACGACCGACCACGAGCCCGAGCTGATCTACAGCTACCCGACCGACTACCAGCTGCCGGGCGGCTGGCGCTTGCGCTACACCGGCCTGGGCCTGGTGCACCAATCGAACGGCCAGGACCTGCCGTACTCGCGCAGCTGGAACCGGGTCTACCTGATGGGCGGCATCGAACTCGGCGACAAGTTCGTGATCACCGGGCGGGTCTGGAAACGCATCTCCGAAAACGCCGCCGACGACGACAATCCCGACATCACCAAGTACCTGGGCAACGCCGACATCCGGGCCGCCTGGCAGGTCAACCGCCTCAATCAGGTCGGCGTCATGGTGCACGGCGGCAAGGGCGCGATCCGGCTCGAATGGCTGAAGGTGATCGGCGACCCGGTCAAGAGCAACCTGCGCTTCCAGACCCAGCTCTTCTACGGCTACGGCGACACGCTGATCGACTACAACCGCAAGCGCACCGTATTCACCATCGGGCTGGCGCTGGTCGACTTCTAATCTAACCCCATGAACTCGCCACTCCCGACCCTCTCGCTGCTGGAGACCCGCGTGCTGGGCGTCCTGGCCGAAAAGCAGCGCACGGTTCCCGACAGCTATCCGCTCACGCTCAACGCGCTGGTCGCGGGCTGCAACCAGAAGACCAGCCGCAACCCGATCCTGGAAGTGACGGACGCCGAGGCGCAGGCGGCCCTCGACAGCCTCAAGGGCTACAGCCTGGTGTCGGAGACCAGCGGCGGGCGCACCTTCCGCTACGCCCACAACGTCGACGGCGTGCTGCGGATCCCCTCGCAATCGATCATCCTGCTGACCGTGCTGATGCTGCGCGGACCGCAGACCGCGGGCGAACTGCGCATCGCCTGCGATCGCATGCACAACTTCGCCGACATCTCGGCGGTCGAGGGCTTCCTCGACGAGATGGCGCAACGGCCCGCAGGTGCGCTGGTCGTCAAGCTCGCGCGGCTGCCGGGCGCGCGCGAGAGCCGCTGGGCGCACCTGCTGAGCGGTGCGCCGGCCGAGGAGGCGGCCGGCGCCGGCATGGGATCGACTGCGGGCGCCGATGTGTCGCTCGGCGAAGTCGCAGCGCTCAAGGCCAACGTGGCGCGGCTGGAGGCCGAGGTCGCTGGCCTCAAGGCGTTGGTGGCGCGGGTCTGCTCGGAGTTGGGGATCGCGTCCGACGGGAACGACCCGGTCGCCTGAGCCACTCGGTGTTCAAGGGCGCTGCGTCGCGGACGTCCGCTGTATCGATTGGTGCACGACCTGAGCGGCAGCACGCGGATCGAGCGCCGAAGAACTATCGTGACAGCGCGTGACGTCGCCTGGCGCAGGGGACCCCGCAGCGAACGGGTCGATCCTGCCCCCGGCGTGCTGACCTACTCGCGATCGTAGGAGAACTGGATCCCCGCCGTGCCGCCGGTCTCGATGAAGAGATTGATGAACGCCGGCACCGTTTCCTTGCGCGCCCAATCGCGCTGCAGCTCGCAGAACAGCTGCGGCACGCTGATCATCTTGCCGCCGGCCTGTTCGATCCGGCGCAACGCCGCTTCATGGGCGGCCAGCGAAGTCCCGCCGACCGCATCGGCCACGACGTAGACCTCATAGCCTTCGTTCAGCGCATCGAGCGCGGGGAAGGTCAGGCAGGCCTCGGTCCACAAGGCGGTCATGATCAGCTTCTTCCGGCCGGTCGCCTTCACCGCGGCCCGGAACTCGACGTCCTCCCACGAGTTGATGGTCGTGCGGTCGTAGGTCGGGATGCCTTCCAGTGCTTTGCGCACCTGCGGGATCGGCGGCTTGTTGAGGCCGGTCTTGACATTGACGGTGGAGTGCACGATCGGCAGGCCATAGGCCACGGCGGCCTTGGACGCGCCGACGATGTTGTTGATCAGCAGTTGCCGGTCCATCGACGCGATCGAGTTCACCTGCACCGGCTGATAGTCGATGATCACGAACGCGGCGTTCTGGGGGGTGAGCAGTATGTCCTTGACGGGGTCTCGAATGGTTTCACTGGCCATGGTGTTCTCCTGACGGTGGGTCTCTATGTGCTGGAACGCAGCACGCGCGGATGCCCTGGGGCATGTCTCGATCAGGCGACGCGGTTCAGCTTGTGGAAGAACTCGATCTTTTCCACTGCGCCTGCGCCTTGTTCGTTGAAGCGGCGGATGTGCTCGCTTTGGGTGTGATGCTTCATCTGCGCCTCGGGGCTTGCCCAGTGCTCCACGAAAATGAAGCGGCGCGGATCGTCCTGGTCCGCGAACATCTCGTAGCGCAGGTTGCCCTCGTCCTTGCGCGACGGCTCGACCACGGCAACCAGGTGGGCACGCAGTTCGTCCTCGCGCCCTTCTTTCGCGTACAGCGAAACGACGATGAAGAAATCGTTCATGGCCTTGTCCTCCATGAATCAGCTCGCGCCTAGGTTCGCGTCGAGTCGAGCTGCTCGTTGCTCCGAGCGACGTCCTGCGCCTTCAGGTAGCTCTCGATGAGCAGGCCGTACGAAGGCATTGCCTGGGTGTAGACCGCCGCCCATTCCTGCGCGTCGGGACGGTTCCAGGTCTTCTGGATCTCGGAGAGGGCCGCCATGGTGTCCATGACGACGACGCCGGCCTGGAGCAGGCGCGCGACCGTCAGCTCGGACGCCATCTTGGACACGGTCCCGGATGCGTCCACGATGGCAAAGGTCTTGTAGCCGGCCGCCACGGCGCTGATGGACGGGAAGGCGAGACACACGCTCGTGATCGTGCCCGCGATCACCAGGCTCTTCTTGCCCGTCGCTTCGACCGCGGCCGCGAAGTCGGCGTTGTCGAAGGCGTTGATTTCACCGCGGCGCGCGATGTACCTGGCATGTGGCGCCAGTTCGTGAATCTCGGGAATCAGCGGGCCGTTCGGGCCTTGCGGGACCGAGGCCGTGGTGATGACCGGCATGCCGGCCAGCGTCGCGGCCTTGGCCAGGGCCTTCACGTTCGCGCGGAGCTGGGTCAGCGGAATATCCTGGACGACCTGGAACAGGCCGCTCTGGTGATCGATCAGCAGCATGGCCGCGTCGGCCGGATCGATGACGGGGCGCTGGCCGTTGAAGTTGGCAACATTTGCAAAAGCATTCATCTTCGTGGCTCCTGGCTGGCTGGGTTGAAGCAATTCTGGTCACTTCGCCCACGCTGCGGTAGCGGCACTTCGGGGAACACCACGTTCTCCGATCGAGAACACGGGCCCCGAGAAGAGGCGGGCTCCGACGTCGTCGAAGCCGCCCGTTCCATCGGTCAAGCTGCCGGTGCCGCGATCCGGCCCATGCGGCCGTTCTGGTAGTCGGTGAATGCGCTTGCGATCTCCGCCTCGGTGTTCATCACGAAGGGCCCGTATCCCACCACCGGCTCATTCAGCGGCTGCCCTGTCAGCAGCAGCACGGTCGAGTCTTCGGTCGCGTCGAACGCGAGCGCCGTCCCTTCTCGCTCGAGCACGGCGAGTTCGGCCTCTGCCACCGCATCGCTGCCGAACCGGATCGCTCCCTTGAGCACGAAGACCGCCGTGGTATGACCTTCCGGCACCTTGAACTCGACACGCCGGCCCGCCTTGACCCGAACGTCCCACACGTTCATGGGACTGAAGGTGTGCGCAGGTCCGGCCTGCCCCTCGAATCCGCCGGCGATCACGCGCACGGAGCCGGCGTCCTCGGGCAGCGCCATCCTCGGGATCTGCGCATCCGTGATGTTCTGGTACCCCGGCGAGGTCATCTTGTCCTTGGCAGGCAGGTTCACCCAGAGCTGGATCATCTCGAACGCTCCGCCGCGCTGGGCGAACCCGGCCCCGTGATACTCCTCGTGCACGATGCCGGCGCCCGCGGTCATCCACTGGACGTCGCCCGGCCCGATGGACCCGCCTCCTCCGGCCGAGTCCCGATGCTCGACTTCGCCGGTGTAGACGATGGTGACGGTCTCGAACCCGCGATGAGGGTGCTGCCCGACACCCCGGCGCTGTTGCGTCGGCGAAAAATCCGCCGGCCCCGCATAGTCCAGCAGCAGGAACGGTGACAGTTCCTGCGCGACGTCGTTGTACGAAAAGATGCTGCGCACCGGAAAACCGTCGCCCACCCAGTGGCGTCCGTTGTTGCGTCTCTTGAAGGCAAGTTTCTTCATGATGATCGACTCCTTTGCCTTCCCATCTGGGTCCTGGCAGGCGCTCCCGGTAGATCGCTTTTCGCGAACGCGGCGTTTCAGCAGAGCGGTGACCCCGCGGCTGGAGGAGCTGGGAACCTGCGGCCGCGGCGGATGATGCTCAGGGCGAGACGCGGTCCCACGGTGCGATGTCGCCGGCCCAGGCGTCGGCCAGCACGTCGATGATGCTGCGAACCTTGGACGACAGGTTGCGCGATTGCGTGTAGACCGCATGCACCGTGTCGTCGGTGGGAACGAGTCCGTCCAGCGGCAGTTCCACGAGCTCGCCGGAGCGCAGCAGGCCGCCGACAAGAAAGGTCGGCAGGACGGTCAGGCCCAACCCGCTCAATGCGGCCTGGCGCATCGCCTCGCCGTTGTTCGTCACCACGCGTGCACGGACGTTGGTGGCGACAGGCTCGCTGCCGCGCTCGCTCGGTGCATCGCCCATCCTGCGGAACTGCCAGATGTGGTTCGAGGACACCAGGCCATAGCCGATGCATTCATGCTGCGACAAGTCTTCGAGATTGGCCGGAGCGCCGCGTCGAGCCAGGTAGTCCGGGCTGCAGCACAGGATGCGCCTGCTGGTGGCGAGCCTGCGCGCGATGAGGCTGGAGTCCGCCAGCACGCCGATGCGAATCGCCAGGTCGTAGCCGCCTTGTACGAGGTCGACATGCCGGTCATCCAGGTCCATGTGCACGATCAGTTCGGTGTTCTTGCGCAGGAACGGCATCAGCGTGGGCAGGATGCAGCGCTGCCCGAAACTCATCGGGAGAGCGAGCCGGACCGTTCCCTGCAGGCCGCGGTGCTCTCCTCGCATCGATTGGGCAAACTCGTCGAAGTCCTGCAGGAGCAGCTTGCTTCGTTCGAAGAAATGGGTCCCGCTCGTGGTCGGCGTGGCGCGCCGCGTCGAGCGCTGAAGCAGCGCAACGCCCAGGCAGTCTTCCAGCGACGTGACCCGTTTGCTCACGACGGACTTCGCCACATCCAGCCTGACGGCGGCGGCACTGATGCTGCCGGCCTCCACCACGGCGATGAAGGCCTCGATATCTTCGATGCGATACCGCACAACGCGTCCTCCTGGGTTGCAGGCACTCCGACATGAAGTCGGCATCCGGGCCTGCAGTCAGTGTAGACGCTGGCCGCCACCCCTCTCGCGGCCAGGAGTGGTGTCGGCGTTGGCGCAGCGGGCCCTAGCGGCTGGACGGAAAGCTGAACACCGCACCCTCGCGCACACCGGCCGAGGGCCAGCGCTGCGTGATGGTCTTGCGCTTGGTGTAGAAGCGCACGGCGTCGGGGCCGTAGGCATGCAGGTCGCCGAACAGCGAGCGCTTCCAGCCGCCAAAGGAGTGGTACGCCACGGGCACCGGCAGCGGCACGTTGATGCCGACCATGCCGACCTGGATGTTGTCGCTGAACCAGCGCGCGGCTTCGCCGTCGCGCGTGAACAGGCAGGTGCCGTTGCCGTATTCGTGGGCGTCGATCATCGCCATGGCTTCCTCGAGCGTCTTCACGCGCACCACGCCGAGCACCGGGCCGAAGATCTCTTCCTGGTAGATCGTCATGCCGGGCTTGACGCCGTCGAACAGGCAGGGGCCGAGGTAGTAGCCGCCGTCGTGGCCCTCGACCTTGACGCCGCGGCCGTCGACCACGAGCTTCGCGCCCGCCGCCACGCCGGCATCGACGAAGGCCTTGACCTTCTCGAAGTGCGGCTGGGTGACCAGCGGGCCCATGTCGTTGCCGTTGTCGTTGCCGGGGCCGACCTTCATCTTCGCGATCTCGGCCTTCAGGCCCGCCACCACGGCGTCGCCCGTTTCGTCGCCGATGGCCACGACCAGCGGAATCGCCATGCAGCGCTCGCCGCAGGAGCCGTAGGCCGCGCCCATCAGGGCGCTGACCGCGTTGCCGATGTCGGCGTCGGGCATGACGACCGCGAAGTTCTTCGCGCCGCCCAGGGCCTGCACGCGCTTGCCGTGCGCGCAGCCGGTGGTGTAGATGTACTCGGCGATGGCGGTCGAGCCCACGAAGCTCACGGCCTTCACGCGCGGGTCGGTCAGGAGCGTGTCGACGGCTTCCTTGTCGCCGTTGACCACGTTCAGCACGCCCGGCGGCAGGCCGGCCTCGAGCGCGAGCTCGGCCACCAGCAGCGTCGAGGAGGGCGTGCGCTCCGAGGGCTTCAGCACGAAGGTGTTGCCGCAGGCCACGGCCATCGGCCACATCCACAAGGGCACCATCACGGGGAAGTTGAACGGCGTGATGCCGGCCGTGACGCCCATCGCCTGGAACTCGCTCCACGAGTCGATCGCCGGGCCGACGTTCTTGCTGTGCTCGCCCTTGAGCAGTTCGGGCGCATAGCTGGCGTACTCGACGTTCTCGATGCCGCGCTGCAGCTCGCCGTGCGCATCCGAGAGCACCTTGCCGTGCTCGGCCGTGATGAGCGCGGCGATGCGGTCGGCGTTGGCTTCGAGCAGCGTCTTGAGCTTGCTCATCACGCGGGCGCGCTTGAGCGGCGGCGTGTTGCGCCAGGCCGGGAAGGCGGCTTGCGCCGAGGCGATGGCCTGCTCGACCGTGAGCTTGTCGGCGAGCGCAACGCTCTTGTCCGAGAAGCCGGTGGCCGGATCGAACACCGGCTGCACGCGGGTGCCGCCTGCGACGCGCTGGCCGTCGATGAAATGGCCGATGGTGGTGGTGACGTTCTTGTCGTTTTGCATGGAATGACTCGGTGGGGGATCAGGCGGTTTCGGCGAGGGCGTCGGCCAGGGCGTTGACGAGGCGGTCGATCTCGGCCTTCTCGGTGATGAAGGGCGGCGCCAGCTGGATCGTGTCGCCGCCATAGCGCACGTAGAAGCCCTTCTTCCAGCAGTTCATCGCGATCTCGTACGGCCGGCGCGCCGGCTCGCCGGGCAGCGCGGCGATCGTCAGGCCCGCGGCGAGGCCGTAGTTGCGGATGTCGGCCACGTGCTTGCTGCCCTTGAGGCTGTGCACGGCATTCTCGAAGTGAGGCGCCAGCGTCTTCACGCGGCCGATCATGTCTTCCTTCTGCAGCACGTCGAGGGCGGCGATGCCGGCGGCGCAGGCCACCGGGTGCGCGCCGTAGGTGTAGCCGTGCGGGAACTCGAGCATGTAGTCGGGGCCGCCTGCGGCCATGAAGGTGTCGTAGATCTCCTTGCTGGCGACCACGGCGCCCAGCGGCTGTGCGCCGTTGGTGACCTGCTTGGCGATGTTCATGATGTCGGGCGTCACGCCGAAGGCTTCCGCGCCGGTGAGCGCGCCGCAGCGGCCGAAACCGGTGATCACCTCGTCGAAGATCAGCAGGATGTTGTTCGCGGTGCAAATGTCGCGCAGGCGCTTCAGGTAGCCCTGGGGCGGAATCACCACGCCGGCCGAACCCGCGAAGGGCTCGACGATCACGGCCGCGATGTTCGAGGCGTCGTGCAGCGCGATCAGGTCGAGCAGGCGGTCGGCCAGCTCGGCGCCGGTCTCGGGCATGCCGCGCGTGAAGGCGTTGCTTGCGAGTTGCGTGTGCGGCAGGTGATCCGCTTCCACGCCCTGGCCGAACAGCTTGCGGTTGGCGGCGATGCCGCCGACCGAGATGCCGCCGTAGTTGACGCCGTGATAGCCCTTCTCGCGGCCGATCAGGCGCGTCTTGCCCGCCAGGCCCTTGGTGCGCCAGTAGGCGCGCGCCAGCTTGAGCGAGGTGTCGGCCGCTTCGGAGCCCGAGCCGGTGAAGAACACGTAGTCGAGCCCGGCGGGCGTGAGCTCCTTGATCCTGTTGGCCAGCTCGAACGAAAGCGGGTGGCCGAACTGGAAGGCGGGCGAATAGTCGAGCTTGGCGATCTGGCGGCTCACCGCTTCGGTGATCTCGGGGCGGCCGTGGCCGAGGCCCGAGCACCAGAGGCCCGAGAGGCCGTCGAAGATCTTGCGGCCGTCGCTGTCGGTGAAATAGGCGCCCTTGGCCTCCACGATGATCCGCGGATCGGCCTTGAAGTTGCGGTTGCCGGTGTAGGGCATCCAGTGCGCGTCGAGCCAGGCGGCGTCGGTCCGCAGGGCGGGCGTGGGTTCGATGGCGGGCGTTGCAAGGGTCATGGCGATTCCCGCGTGATGCGGGCTCCGATAGGGAAATGAGGTGGGTGGATTGTTCGCAGACCGTTCAGTGTGGAGAATGGTGCAATATCAATGTTCACTTGACACTTTATGCAAGTAAAGACACCGCCCGAAAGCGTTGCCCGGAACCGCGCCGTGCTGGGACAGCTCAGCGACATGGATCTGCGCCTGCTCAAGGTGTTCAAGAGCGTGGTCGATTGCGGCGGCATGGCGGCCGCCGAGCTGGAGCTGAACATCGGCACCTCCACGGTCAGCCGGCATGTGAAGGACCTCGAGACGCGGCTCGGCCTCGTGCTGTGCCGGCGTGGGCGGGCCGGCTTCGCGCTCACGGCCGAGGGCCAGCGCGTCTACGACGAGACGCTGCGGCTGCTGGCCTCGGTGGACGCCTTTCGCGGCAGCATCGACGACATCCACAACCGCATGGGCGGGCAACTCGAGGTGGCGCTGTTCGACAAGACGGCGACCAATCCGAAGGCGCGCATCAGCGAGGCCATCGCGCGCTTCTCGGAGATCGCGCCGGAAGTGCGCCTGGCCGTGCACGTGGGATCGATCAACGCCATCGAGCAGGGCGTGCTGGAGGGCAAGTTCCAGATCGGCATCATTCCGGCGCACCGCAGCTCGCAGAGCCTGGTCTATGCGGACCTGTTCGATGAAACCATGCTGCTGTACTGCGGCGCAGGACACCCGCTCTTCAAGGGTCCGCACGGCAAGCTGACCTGGTCGCGGCTGCGCGAGCACGACTTCGCCGGCCTCGGCTATCACTCGCCGAACATGGAGCTGAGTCACCGGGCCCAGTTGGCGCGCAAGGCCACCGGCTTCGACCAGGAGGCCATCGCCACGCTGATCCTCTCGGGACGCTTTCTCGGGTTCCTGCCCGACCACTATGCCCAGGTCTTCGAACAGCGCGGCGCGATGAAGGCGGTGCTGCCCGAGCGCTTCAACTACGCCTGCCGCTTCGTCAGCCTGATGCGGCGCTCGCCCAAGCCTTCACGCACCGTGCTGGCCTTCGAATCCTGCCTGAGCGCGGCCCACGCGCCCCGCTGAGACGGGCCATCGGATATCGACCTCGAGATTGCTGCGGGTCGTCGCTGTTCGACCGGGCGAAGCATGCCGAATTGACGGACTGACTAGTCAGTCGGTAAACTGCGGCGGACGAACTTTGATCGATCCTGATTCACGCGACCGAGACACCCCCGATGAGCCAAGACTTTGCCGCCGATCTCCATCGCAGAGCGACCGCCGCCATGCTGGCGGAGCGAGCGGACGCGGATGCCCACGGTGGCCAGGTCGAGGTCGGCCGCTACACGAGCGACGCCGGGGCGACCCAGGAGCTGAACCTGCTGCGCCGCTGTCCGCAAGCCGTTGCAGCAGGATCGTCGCTCGCATCGCCCGGGGCCTGGCTTTCGATGACCCATCTCGGCATCCCGCTGCTGCTGGTTCGCCAGGAGAGCGGGCAGGTTCAGGCCTTCGTGAACGTCTGCCGCCATCGTGGCGCCCGCGTGGTGCCCGAGGGCAGCGGCAGCGATGCGCGCGCGTTCGTCTGTCCCTATCACGCGTGGACCTACAAGCCCGATGGCGCGCTTCGGGGTGTGCCCCAATCCTTCGGCTTCCCATGTCTCAAGCAGGAAGAATCCGGACTGCGCAAGCTGGCCACGGTCGAGCGCGCGGGGCTGGTCTGGGTCATCCTCGATCCGGAACTGTCGCAGAAGGATCCCAACGAGAGCCTGGGGTCGCTGATGAACAACCTGGAATCGCTGGCGGGGCTCGGCGCCCCGGTGGCGTTCGCGCCGCGCTCCTACGAGGTCGAAGCCAACTGGAAGCTGCTGGTCGATGGCGCCTTCGAGGCCTATCACTTCAAGGTCGCCCACCGAAAGACCATCGCCCACATGTTCGTGGACAACATGCAGATCGTCGACGAGTTCGACCTCAACCGGCGCCTCTACCTCATCAAGGCGAGGTTCTCGGAAGACGCGCCCGAGGCGACAGGCTTCGATCCGAGAAAGTACGGCAACCTGACCTACTTCTTCTTCCCGAACACGACGATCCTGGTCCAACCTGACCACGCGCAACTCAGCAGCCTCGAGCCCCTCAGCGCCACCCGGACGCGCGTGCATGAGCTCACGCTGATTCCAGAAGCGCCGGCTTCGGACAAGGCGACGGCGTACTGGCAAGCCAACGTCGACCTGTATCGCCGCACCCTGGCGGAAGACTACGAACTGGCCGAATCGATTCAAAGGGGCCTGGCGTCCGGCGCCAATGAAGTGCTCACCTTCGGCACTTTCGAATACAGCGCGCCGCGCTTTCATTCGCAGCTCCAGCAGCAAATGGCCGACCTGCAAGCCGGGCGCTGAGCGCCAAGCGCTTCATCAGCGATGCAAAGCCGGCGACCCGGTCGACGGGTGGCTGCGCGTCGCACGAATACAAAACAAGGAGACAAGACATGAATGAAACGAATCTGATCGATGGCCTGGCCCGAAGGGCGCGTGAAACGCCGGACGCGACGGTGTTCGCATCCGGCGCGCAGTCCGTCACCTTCGCCGAGATCGACCGGCGCACGAGCAAACTCGCGAATGCACTGCGTTCGCTCGACATGGGGCCCGGCAGCCGCATCGCGATCCTGACCAGAAGCCCCGAAGACTGTGCCCTTCTCGTGTTCGCGGCCATGAAGATCGGCGCGGTCTGCGTCCCGATCAACTGGCGCCTCGCGCCGGACGAGATCAAGTTCATTCTCGAGGACTCCGGTGCGCGAGTGCTGGTCGCGGATGCGGAGATTCTGGCCCGCGTGTCGGACGTCGTCGCGCAATGCGGCGTCAGCGCCTTCGTGGTCGATGGCGCGACCGGCGATCACTTGCGGCTCGATACCTGGTACGCGAGCTTCGACGACCGTACCGCGGACCGCGCGATCGCGCTCGAGGACGAGGCGCTCCATATCCATTCATCGGGCACCACAGGCCGCCCCAAGGGGGTCGTGCTGACGCATCGCGGCCTGCTTTCCGCCTGTCAGGTGACCTCGGAGGCCTGGAAACTCGACCAGAACGCCACGCTGGGGCATGCGCTGCCGACCTTCCATATCGCAGGGATGCTGCTGCTTCTGTTCCCGATCTACGCAGGCTGCCGATGCGTGACGTTCAAGGAGTTCAATCCGAAGGAGTACCTCTCGGCGCTGTCGAGCCAGAAGATCACGCATGTGCTCGTGGTGCCCGCGATGATCAGCTTCCTGCTGTCGCAGCCCTCTGCGCGCGAATTTGATTTCGGCAGTCTCAAGCTCATGGCGTACGCCGGGTCTCCCATCACCGAGCCCGTGCTTCGCGCGGCGATGGAAGTCTTCGATTGCGACTTCTCCCAGATCTACGGCCTGACGGAGGTGTCGGGCGTGGTCACCACCCTGACGCCCGAAGACCATCGACGCGGCGCCGAACTGCTGCGCTCGGCGGGCCGACCGATGCCTCGCGTGGAACTGCGGGTCGTCGATCCCGTCGCACTGACCGACATGGAAGAGGGGCGCGTGGGAGAGGTCTGGATCCGCAGCGATCGGAACTTCAAGGAGTACTGGGGGAAGCCGGAGTCCACGCGGGAGGCGTTTCCGGAAGGGCGCGATGCTTCGGGCGGTTGGTTCCGCTCCGGCGATGCCGGCTACCTGAAGGGCGGCTATCTCTACCTGAGCGATCGGATCAAGGACATGATCGTCTCCGGCGGCGAGAACATCTATCCGGCGGAGGTCGAGAACACCCTGATGAAACACCCGGACGTGGCCGACGGCGCAGTGATCGGGGTCCCCGATCCCGTATGGGGCGAATCCGTCAAGGCCTGCGTGGTCCTGCGCCCGGGCACGTCGGCCAGCGAGGCCGACCTGATCCACTTCATGCGGGCCCACATCGCCCACTTCAAGTGCCCGAAGACGGTCGACTTCGTCGCGGCGCTTCCGCGCACGGAGTCGGGCAAGCTGCTCAAGCGGGAGCTGCGCGCGACCTATTGGGTCGGGCATGAGCGGGCGATCCACTGAGCGCCCCTTCCTACAATCGCGAGATGCCCAGCAAACCGAAGTCCCGCAAAGAAATCATCCTCGACCGCGCGGAGCATCACTTTGCCGAGCATGGATTTCAAGGCGGGTCGCTGTCGGCCATCGCGCGCGAATGCGATGTCGGAAATCCCGGGCTGCTCCACCACTTCCCGAGCAAGGAGGAGCTGTACCGGGCCGTCCTCGAACAGCAGGCCGAAGAACTGATGGAGCGCCTCAACAAGCGCTTCGAATCGGCCGGCAGCCTGCAGGAGCGCTTGCAAGCCTTTGTCGAACTTCAGGTCGAATGGATGCAGGCGAGGCCGACGGGATTCAAGCTCATCACGCGCGAGCTGCTCGACAACTCCGAGCGGATCCAGGTGGCGCAAGCGAGGCCGCTCGAAGCTTTCCTGGCGGGCAGCCTGCAGCTGCTGGACGATGCGCAATCCGCCGGCCTGGTTCGCCGCGACCTTCCCGCCGTCGTCATCCTCACGATCATTCTCGGCACCTTGAACTACGCGAAGATGGTCCGCCCTACCTTCGAGAAGGCCTTCGCGGACCCGGCGTTGAAGAGCGACCAGCGATGGATGGAATCGATCGCGCGCGATGTGCTGCGCGTCATTTCCCCCGGCGACGGCCCGGCGACTTCGTAGCAGCGCTTGACGCTCATCCTTTCACGCACACCACCTGCTTCAAGGTGTGGACGACCTCGACCAGGTCCTTCTGCGCCGCCATGACCGCGTCGATGTCCTTGTAGGCCATCGGGATCTCGTCGATCACGTCCTTGTCCTTGCGGCACTCGACGCCTTCGGTGGCCTTGACCTGGTCATCGACGGTGAACAGCTTCTTCGCCTTCGTGCGGCTCATCACGCGGCCGGCGCCGTGGGAGCAACTCTCGAAGCTCTCGGGATTGCCGAGGCCGCGCACGATGAAGCTGCGCGCTCCCATGCTGCCCGGGATGATGCCCAGCTCGCCGCGCTTCGCGCTGACCGCGCCCTTGCGGGTCACGAACACGTCCTCGCCGAAGTGGCGTTCCTGCTGCACGTAGTTGTGGTGGCAGTTCACCGCCTCGACGTGCGACTCGAAGGGCTTGGCGATCACCTTGCGCACGGTCGCGATCAGGTTGGCCATCATCACTTCGCGGTTGCGCGCCGCGAACCGCTGGGCCCAGCCCACGCCGCGCACGTAGTCGCCGAAATACTGAGCCCCCTCCTCGAAGTACGCGAGGTCCTGGTCGGGCAGATGGCGCTGGTGCCGTTCGGCGTCCTTCTTCGCGAGCGCGATGAAGTGCGTGCCGATCGCGTTGCCCACGCCGCGCGAACCCGAGTGCAGCATGAGCCACACGGCGCCGGCTTCGTCGAGGCAGACCTCGATGAAGTGGTTGCCGCTGCCGAGCGTTCCCAGATGCTTGCGGTTGTTCGTGTTCCTGAGGCGCGGGTGCAGCTCGCACAGCGCGTCGAACTCGTCCGCCAGCGTCGCCCAGGCCTGATCGACCGCATCGGGCGGGTTCTCCCAGCTGCCTTGATCGCGGCCGCGGTGGCGCGGCGACGCGCCGTGCGGCACCGCGCGCTCGATCGCCGCGCGCAGCGGCCCGAGGTTGTCGGGCAGGTCGTTCGCATGCAGCGTGGTCTTGCAGGCCATCATCCCGCAACCGATGTCCACGCCGACGGCCGCCGGAATGATCGCGCGCAGGGTCGGGATCACCGAGCCCACGGTCGCGCCGATGCCCAGGTGCACGTCGGGCATGGCCGCGATGTGCCTGAACACGACCGGCAGGCGCGCTGCGTTGAAGAGCTGCTTCTTCGCTTCATCTTCGACCGGCACGCCGCGCGTCCACATCTTGACGGGCACGCCGCCTTCGGGGTGTTCGGTGTCGTAGGGCATTTCGTTCTTCCTCGGTTCAATGGGTGAACGCGACGGGACTCGGGTCGGCCGACCGGGGCGGCGCCGGTTCAGGCGGGCCCCCTTCGGCAGGCGCTCTGCCATCAGGCTACGCGCATCGCAGCGGCCTGGCGGGTCATCACACCATCACCCGGCCTCCCGCGACATCAAGCACCACGCCGGTGACCCACGCGGACGCGTCGCTGAGCAGGAACAGCGAGGCGGCAGCCACGTCTTCCGGCGTGCCCAGGCGCCCGAGCGGAAAGCCCTCCAGCATTCGCGTCTGCCGCTCGGGCGAAAGCGTTGCCCGAGTGCGTTCCGTCAACACCGCCGAGGGTGAAACGCAGTTGACGCGCAATCCCCGGGGACCTACTTCCTGGGCCAGGTGGCGGGTCAGCATGATGACCCCGGCCTTTGCCGCACCGTATCCTGCTGGCGCTCCTGATGCCACGCGGGCGCCTGCAGAGGCCATGGTCAGAATGCCACCACTGCCACGCGCCAGCATGCCGGGCAGGAAACACCGGAGGGCAAAGAACGTCGAAGTGAGGTTGTTGTCGATGCTGGAGCGCCAGTCCTGCTCGGTGATGTCCTGCACCGGGACGGGCCGTCCCGTGCCGCCTCCCGCGAAGGCGAGAACGAAGTCCGGCGGGCCGAAATGCGCTTCCACGCGGGCCTGCATGCGCTGGACCTGCACGAGATCCGAACAGTCGGCCTCCAGGCCAATCGCTTCCCCGCCCGCGGCTTGCGCGGCCGCCACACTGGCCTGCAACGCCGCAGGATCGCGTCCATTGATCGCCAGCCGCACGCCGTTGCGGGCCAGAGAGAGGCACGTCGCAGCGCCGATGCCGCGCGAACCTCCAGTCACAACCGCCACCTTGCCGCGCAGGTCTGTGAACACAGGGAGCGCGGCGCCTCTGGCAGGGGTCCGGGCATTAGCGTTGATCATGAGTGCGCACCTCGATGTTGTGGCGATCGGGATCGGAGAAATACAGCGCCTCCGCCCAGCCACGGGCGCCGAATTGCGAGGCGGATCGGCCATCCCGGACGAACGGATCGCCACCGAAAGGAACGCCCATGGCCTGCAGCCGTTCGCGGACGCCTTCGAAGGCGTGCCGGTCCAGGCAAAAGGCCAGATGGACGGGGTCCTTCGGCGGCTCGGCCAGCAGGTCGAGCGTGCTGTCGTCGTTCACGCGAAGCACTTCGAATGGCGCTGCGCCACCGTCGTGGTGCAGGCCGAGCAGCCTTTGGTAGAACTGCACGGACGCCTTCGCATCGCTGACGCGCAGGATGAGGTGGTCGATCTGGAGCATGTCGTCGATTTCCGGAAGTGCAAGGTGGCGCACGAGTGCCCTCGTGGCCGGAGACTTGACTGGTGGAGAAAGCGTGTGACAGTCTAGGATGCGCCGCGGGCCAATGCAGTCATCGATCTGGCATGCCCGTCATTCGAAAACGCATGGAACAGGCTCGGCCCGATGACGATTGACTGGGATGATCTGAAGGTGGTGCTGGCCATCGCCCGCAATGGCACCTTGAGCGCGGCAGCGCGCACACTCGGCACGACACAGCCCACGGTGAGCAGGCGGCTCGAATCCCTGGAGCGGCGCCTGGACGCGAAACTGTTCGACCGCGACGCGGGCGGCTTGCGCTTCACCGCGCTGGGCCAATCCCTGGTCGATGGCCTGGAACAGATGGACGCGGGAGCGCTGTCGGTGCAGCGACAGGTTGCCGCGCGTGATACCGGCCTGAGCGGAGAGATCCTGGTGACGAGCCTGGACTGGCTCGGCGATGAGGTGATCGCGCCGATGCTGGCGCGCTTCGGTGCATTGCATTCCGGGCTGGTGATCGAACTGGTCAACGACACGAAGGTGTTCAACCTGGCCCGTCGCGAAGCGGACCTGGCCTTCCGTTTCGGCTCATTCGCGCAGGAAAATCTGGTGGAGCGCCGCGTCGGCGAAGTCGCGTACGCGCTGTACGCATCCAAGAGCTATCTGGAACGGCATGGGCAGCCTGAAGCCACCGAGGGCTTCAGCGGCCACTTGTTGGTACTTCTGGACCGGGCAGCGGGGGAAGTGCCCCACGAAGCCTGGCTGCCCGCGTTGGCACACCGGGCGCGCACGGTGCTTCATGCCAATGGCCTGCGCTCCCACCTCGCCGCCGTGCGTAGCGGCGCGGCCATGGCCGTGTTGCCGTGCTTCATGGCGGAAGGCGATTCCGCACTGCGTCGCGTCGAGGTGTCGCATCCCATGCCGGTACGCGCGGTGCGGGTCGGCTTTCACTCGGACATGCGCGACACTCCGCGCGTTCGCGCCCTGGTGGACTTCGTCGTGCGGGAGTTCTCGCAGATGGAGAAACTGCTCAATCCGCTGGGTTGATGGGCTTGGGTAGAGAAGCAGTTGCCAGTTGCCAGATGCCAGATGCAAAAACGCCCCAGAACCCGAAACGGGCGCTGGGGCGCTTGGAATTTGGTGGCCTGGGGCGGAATCGAACCACCGACACGCGGATTTTCAATCCGCTGCTCTACCAACTGAGCTACCGGGCCTTGGTGTGCAGCCCGCGATTATACAGCGCTTCGGCGGCCTCGTGAAAGATCGACGCCGAGTTGCTTGAGTTTTCGATAGAGGTGGGTGCGTTCGAGCCCGGTCTTCTCGGCCACGCGGGTCATCGAGCCGTTCTCCATCGCGAGGTGAAATTCGAAGTACGCCTTCTCGAAGCCGTCGCGCGCGTCGCGCAGCGGGCGATCGAGGTCAAAGCTTTGCGTTGACTGCGGGCCCAGATCCGCGGCCTGCAGCTGCGGCGGTGCCGGCACCAGGGCGCTGTCGCCGACGGTGGTCACCACGGCGGCGAAGCTGCTCGCCGGCGGCACCACGCTGGCGGCAGCACGGCGCGCGCTTTCGCGCGCCAGCCCCTGCTCGACCGCCTTCAGCAGCTTCTGCAAGGTGATGGGCTTCTCGAGGAAGGCGAAGGCGCCGATGCGCGTGGCATCGACCGCCGTGTCGATCGTCGCGTGGCCGCTCATCATGACCACCGGCATGCTGAGGAGGCCTGCCGTCGACCATTCCTTGAGCAGCGTCACGCCGTCGGTGTCGGGCATCCAGATGTCGAGCAGGACGAGGTCGGGCCGGGCCCGCTGTCGCGCGGCCCGCGCTTCGGCCGCGTTCTCGGCGAGCTCCACGTTGTGGCCTTCGTCATTGAGAATTTCGAAGAGCAGGTCCCGGATGCCCAGCTCGTCGTCGACCACGAGGATGTTTGCCATGTGTGCTTGAGTTGTGCGCGTTTGTATTTTGAGTGATCGGTCCGTTTGCCGGTCCATTTGCCGCGCGCCGGCAAGCGCTCAGATGATGGATGACTTCGAATCTTCGGTGTGAGCAACCGCTCCCTGCGGCTTCGCTGCAAGCGCGAATGATAACGAGACTTGCGCGCCAGCCACAGCCCCGTCGACGATGCGGTTCGAAAGTTCGATCCGGGCCCCGTGTTCGTCGGCGATTTTCTTCACCACCGCCAGGCCCAGCCCGGTGCCCTTCGCCTTGGTCGTCACATAGGGCTCGAAGGCCCGCTTGAGGATGTTGTCGGCGAAGCCCGGGCCGCTGTCCTGCACCGTGAGTCGCACCCGCTGCCCCGATTCGCCCAACCGGGTGCGGATCACGACCTCGCCGCCCTGCCCGGTGCGCCCGGCATTGGCCTCTGCCGCATCCTGGGCGTTTTGCAACAGGTTGTGAATGACTTGCCGGATCTGCTGTTCGTCGGCGCGGATCGGCGGGCAGCGCTCGTCGAGCTCGGCCTTGAGCGCGACGGCGGCGTGTTCGGGCGGATAGAGGTGCATCACCTCGGTCACCAGCAGGTTCAGATCGACCGGCCGGAGGTCGGCCGCCGGCAGCCGCGCGTAGTCGCGGAACTCGTTCACCAGGCGCTTCATGGCGTCGACCTGGTCGACGATGGTCTTGACCGACTTGGTGAGGATCGCCTGCTCGGGGGGCGCGACCTTGCCCGACAGCTTCATCTCGAGCCGCTCGGCCGAGAGCTGGATCGGCGTCAGCGGATTCTTGATCTCGTGCGCCAGCCGGCGCGCCACCTCGCCCCAGGCCTGCGCGCGCTGGGCCGAGACGATCTCGGAGATGTCGTCGAACACCAGCAGCCGCTCGGCGCCCGGCAGTTCGGCGCCGCGCGCGACGATGTTGATCGCGTCCTGCCCCATCGCGTCGCCGCCCGCGTGCAGTTCGAACGCGTGCTGCCAGTGGTCGAGCCCGTGCTGGAGGCGCTCGACCTCGAAGTCGTCGAACTGCTGCTGCACGTTCTGCGCGAATTCCGACAGGCCCGGGACCTCGGCCAGCTGCTGGCCTTCAAAGGCCGCCAGCGGCGCCCGCAGCACCCGGGTGGCGCCCGGATTGGTCGAGAGGATGAAGCCCTGGGCGTCGAGCACGATCACGCCCGAGGTCAGGTTGTCCAGGATGGTCTGCAGGTTGGAGCGGGCGGCGTCGAGTTCGCCCATGGTCTTTTCGACAGCGCCGCGCGCATCGGCCAACTGCTGGGTCATGGTGGCGAATGAGCGCGTGAGGCCGCCGAGTTCGTCCCGGCCTTGCAGCACGGCGGTGGGCCGCAAGTCGCCGCCTGCCACCTGGCGCACGCCGTCGGCCAGCACCAGCAGCGGCCGTGCCAGCCGGGTGCCGAACAGCACGGCCAGCAGCACGGCGCCGAACACCGCCAGGAACAGCGTCAGCGTCAGCGTGCCGATGTACATGCGGCGCAGGCCCTCGCGCGCCAGCGCCCGTTCCTGGTACTCGCGGTTGGCCTCCTGCACCGCCAAGGCGTTGCTCACCACGGCCGGGGGCAGCGGCTGCGTGACCTGCAGGAAGCGCGGCTCGGTGTTGAATTCGAAGCCCTGGCTCTGCACCAGCGCCAGGGCCCGCACGCTGGCCACGGGCGTCGGCGCGCCCGGCACCGGCGTCTCGTCGAGGCCTTCGATGTGGGCGACGGCGCGGTCGGCACGCACCTGCCGCAGTTGCTGCTGCGTCGGCCGCTCGGGGCTGAGCTCGAAGCGCGACGCGCCCGCACTGGCCACCAGCTGGCCGCTGCCGGTCCAGAGGATGACGTCGGTCGCGCCCAACTGGTCGCGGATGCGCTCCAGCACCAGCCCGGCGCGGGTGTCCGGCACGTTGGCCAGCTGCGCGCTGGCCGTCCGCGTCTTGCTCGCGAGGTCGTCGGACAGCGAATCCAGCGTGGCGCGGCCGAGGTTCAGGCCGGCGTCGAGCGCCCCCTCGACCTTGACGTCGAACCAGCTCTCGATCGAGCGGGCGACGAATTGATAGGAAACGACGTACACCAGCATGCCGGGCACGACGCCGACCAGCGCGAAGATCGCCGCCAGGTTGATCAGGAGCCGGCTGCCGAACTTGCCTTGCCGCAGCCGCCGCAGCAGCCGGAACGCGACCCATCCGATCACGAGCACGAGCGCCACCGCCACCACCACGTTGATGCCGAACAGGCGGGCGTAGTTGCGCTCGTAGAAGGCGCGGTTGTTGGTGGCCTGCGCCAGCAGGAACATCAGCACCAGGCCGATCGCCGTGACCAGCGCCGCCACCACGCCGATGGCCCAGCGCACGGCGCGCGAACGTCGCGCCGCCGGCGACGCCCGCGGGGTGACCCGCGGGTCAGTGCTCACTTCAGTTTCTCCAGCGGGAGCCGGACGCTTTTCTCGGCCGAGATGTTCCAGTCGGACTGGCCGACCGCGCCGATCTGGAACGGGCGCGGCAACTGGGAGGTGTCGAGGCGGAAGTGGAAGGCCACGGGGTGCGTGGCATCGTCACCGATCTCGGCCAGGTCGCCCAGGCGCATGCGCCCGACCCGGCTGATGGCCTCGAGGGCATCGGCCAGGGTGTCGAAGTTCTGGTTCAGCGAGACGCCGAAGCCTGAATTGGTGATGGGCACGGGAGACACGTTGAGGCGCCATCGGCGGGTCAGGGGCTGGTAGGCCAGCCGCATGTATCGCGCCGCCTGGGCCACTTTGAGATCGGTCCAGTACCAACGTTCCCGGTACAGCTCGGCCTCGGCGACGAAATAGATCGCGATGCCTTTCTCGAGCACCTCCTCGACCACCGGCGGCAGGTCGAATTGCACCTGGGCCGTGAGGTAGACGCCGTCGTCCGCCTGCTCGAGCCGCAACTGGGTGACCGCCGGGCTGCGCGAGTCCGCCCGGGCCGGGCCCGCCAGCCAGACCGACAGAGCCCAGACAAGCACCAGGAGCGCGGCCAGCCGAGCCGGCCAACGCCTTTCAGCGTGGCAGCTTCTCGAGCAGCGCGTAGAAGAAACCGTCGTGATCACCCAAGGCATTGTCCGGGACGCCGCGCGCATTGACCCCGCTTTGGGGTAGCAAATGCCCGGGCGAGGGCAGCAATCGGGCATCGGTGTTGTGTGCAAGGAACGCCTCGATCTGGTGCGCCCCCTCCTCCAAAAACACCGAGCAGGTGCAATAAAGCAGGCGGCCGCCCGGCCGGACCAGCGGCCAGAGGGCGGCCAGCAGCATCGCCTGCTGCACCGCCAGCTGCTCGATGTCGCTCTCGCGGCGCAGCCAGCGCACGTCGGGATGGCGCCGGACGATGCCCGAAGCCGTGCACGGGGCGTCGAGCAGGATGGCGTCGAAGGACTGGCCGTCCCACCAGGCCGCGGGCCGCGAGGCGTCGGCAACGACTACTTTGGCTTTCAAGCCCAGGCGGGACAGCGTGTCGTCGATGCGGCGGCTGCGCGCGGCGTCGACCTCCAGTGCCGTGACCTCGATCGCGGCGCCGCCCGCCAGTTCGAGCAGGTGGGCCGTCTTGCCGCCCGGCGCGGCGCAGGCGTCGAGCACCCGCAGCGGCGCGGCACCGCGCAGGTCGAGGCCGGAGAGCAGCAGCGGGGCGGCGATCTGAGCGGCCGCATCCTGCACCGAGCATTCGCCCTCCAGGAAACCCGGGATCTGGGCCACCGGGCGAGCCCGCGCCAGCTGCAATCCACTGGCGCCGACCGGCACGGCCTTCAGGTCGACCGCCGCCAGCCCCTGCTGGAAAGCGGCGACATCGGTCTTCTGCAGATTGACGCGCAGGGTCATCGGCGCCTGCGTGTTGTCGGCCGCCAGCACACGCTGCCAGTCGCGCGGATGCTGGCGCCTGAGCCGTTCGATCCACCAGCGCGGATGGTTCCACTGCGCGACCGGCTCGCGCTCCGTGATCGCCACCAGTTCGTCGCGCTCGCGCAGGAAGCGCCGCAGGCAGGCATTGATGAAGCTGGCCTGGGCCCGGGTGCCCGGGTTGCGCTTGGCGGCCTCGACCGACTGGTCGACCAGCGTGAAGGGTTCATAGGGCGAGCGCTCGGCGTCCCAGGCCAGCGCGAGCGCGGTGCACAGCAGCGCATCGGCCGCCGGCGGGGGCGTGCGCTTGGCGAGCTGGCGGCGCAGCGCCTCGGCCCGGCCGAGCCAACGCAGCACCTGGAAGCCGAGCGCCTGCACGCCGGGCCGCAGCGCCGGCTCGACGGCCTCGAATGCGACGGCGCCCGAGACGCCGCTGCGGATCGACGCCAGCGACGCAGCGGTGAGCTGCAACTGGCGCCACAAGGGCGGCGAACCGGGGATGGAGTCTGGAAGATCTGGCAACTTGAGGTCGATGGTAAGGGCGGGAAGCGCAGGCGGACACCTGCGCCACGTTCAACGCAGCGGGGCTGCGGGTCTGAGCTGCATGATCCACGCCACCAGCAGGGCGGGAAACTGTCCGATCGCCGCGTTGTACTGCGCCACCGCCAGATTGAACTGGCTGCGGGCGATTTCCGCCGCGGCGGAGGGCTCGGGCCAGGCGATCGGTACGCTGTCGGCCAGCGGCTCGACCCTGCCGGGGAGCGGCACCGGCCGCGACAGCGTGCCATCGGCGTCGAAGCTGACGACCGCGTCCGGGTGCAAACGCTGCCACGCCGCCAGCAACACGTGCAAGGCGGTGCCCAATGCGGCAATGCCGGCCGGGTCGAGCGCCCGCAGCCGAGTGGCGGCCAGCAGGGTCGCGAGCTGGCCGGCTGCGGCCTGCAGCGAGGCGCCGGACGGCGGCGGGCCGGCAGGTGCGGCAGGTGCGGCAGGTGCGGCAGGTGTGGCGGGCGCGGCTGGTTCGGCCTCGGCCGCCCGCGCCAGCACGAACTCGAGCTGCCGCACCAGCGCGGCGTCGAGCGTCGCATAGGCCTGCAGGGCCGCGGAGCGCAGCCGCACCAATCGGTTGTAGGCGCCGACGAACCAGAACAGCGCCAGCGCGCCGCCGATCCAGAACGGCAGTGAATCGGGCATGCCGCTCATGGCAAGGGCGAAAAAAGAAAAGCCCCCGATCCGCGGGCGGAAAGGGGGCTTCGGGTTCCGGTCATGGCCGGAGATGCTAACCAGTTATTCGGTCGCGGCGCCTTCGCTGGCGTCGACCGCGGTGGTCACTTCCTCGGCGGCGGTGTCGGAGCCGGCCAATTCGGCCGCTTCCGACTCGGCGATCGCGCGGCGCTCGGCCTCGTCCATCGCGTCCTTGACCTTGCGTGCCTGGTGGTACGCCATGCCGGTGCCCGCAGGGATCAGGCGGCCGACGATGACGTTTTCCTTCAGGCCGCGCAGCTCGTCGCGCTTGCCCATGATCGCGGCTTCGGTCAGCACGCGCGTCGTTTCCTGGAACGATGCGGCGCTGATGAAGCTGTCGGTCGACAGCGATGCCTTCGTGATACCCAGCAGCAGGTTGGTGAACGTCGCGGGGATCTTGCCAGCGGCGCGCAGGGCGTCGTTGGTGTTGAGCATTTCGCTGCGTTCGACCTGTTCACCGGCGATGTAGTTGGTGTCGCCGACGCTCTCGACCACGACCCGGCGCAGCATCTGGCGAACGATCACCTCGATGTGCTTGTCGTTGATCTTCACGCCTTGCAAGCGGTACACGTCCTGCACTTCGTCCACGATGTAGCGCGCCAGTTCTTCCGAACCCAGCAGGCGCAGGATGTCCTGCGGGTCCGCCGGGCCGTCGACCACGCTTTCGCCCTTGTTCACCACCTGGCCTTCGTGCACCAGAATGTTCTTTTCCTTCGGCACGAGGTCTTCCCAGACGGTGCCTTCGGGGTCGGTGATCTGCAGGCGGATCTTGCCCTTGGTCTCCTTGCCGAACGACACGGTACCGGTCATTTCGGCCAGCATGCCCTTGTCCTTCGGCGAACGGGCCTCGAACAGCTCGGCCACGCGCGGCAGACCGCCGGTGATGTCCCGCGTCTTCTGGCCTTCGACCGGAATCCGCGCCAGCACTTCGCCGGGGCCCACGTCCTGGCCGTCGCGCACCTGGACCAGCGCACCGATCGGGAAGCCGATGGTCACCGAGTGGTCGGTGCCGGGGATCTTGACCTCGGCGCCCGAGGCGTCGATCAGCTTCACTTGCGGACGCACGACCTTGGCAGCGCCGCGGCGCTTCGGATCGATCACGACCAGGGTCGACAGGCCGGTGACTTCGTCCACCTGCTTGGCGACCGTGAGGCCTTCCTCGACGTTCTCGAACTTCGTCTGACCGGCGAATTCCGTGATGATCGGGCGCGTCAGCGGATCCCAGTTGGCCAGCACGTGGCCGGACTTGATCTGCTGGTCGGCCTTGACCGCCAGGATGGCGCCGTACGGCACCTTGTGGCGCTCGCGCTCGCGGCCGTGCTCGTCATGGATGATGATCTCGCCCGAACGCGAGATCACGACCAGTTCGCTCTTGCTGTTGGTCACGTAGCGCATCGTGGCGTTGAAGCCGATCGAACCGTTCGACTTGGCTTCGACGCTGGAGGCCACCGCCGCGCGCGAGGCCGCACCGCCGATGTGGAAGGTCCGCATCGTCAGCTGCGTGCCGGGCTCGCCGATCGACTGCGCCGCGATCACGCCGACCGCTTCGCCGTTGTTGACCAGGCCGCCGCGGCCGAGGTCGCGGCCGTAGCACTTGGCGCAGATGCCGAAGCGGGTCGCGCAGGTCAGCGCCGTGCGCACCTTGACTTCGTCGACGCCGTCGGCCTCGATCGCGTCGATGACGTCCTCGTCGAGCATGTCGCCGGCATTCACCAGCACGGCACGCGTTTCGGGGTGCAGCACGTCTTCCGCAGCGGTACGGCCGAGGATACGGTCGCGCAGCGATTCGATCACTTCACCGCCTTCGACGATGGCGCGCATCAGTGCGCCGTCGTGGGTGCCGCAATCCTGCTCGATCACGACCAGATCCTGCGTCACGTCGACCAGGCGGCGCGTCAGGTAGCCGGAGTTCGCGGTCTTCAGCGCCGTGTCGGCCAGACCCTTACGGGCACCGTGGGTGGAGATGAAGTACTCCAGCACGTTCAGGCCTTCACGGAAGTTCGCCGTGATGGGCGTCTCGATGATCGAGCCGTCAGGCTTGGCCATCAGGCCCCGCATGCCGGCCACCTGGCGGATCTGCGCGGCGGAACCGCGAGCGCCCGAGTCGGCCATCATGTAGATCGAGTTGAACGACTCCTGCTCGACTTCCTTGCCGTGGCGGTCGATGACGGTCTGCTTCGACAGCTTGGCCATCATGACCTTCGACACTTCGTCGCCGGCCTTGCCCCAGATGTCGACCACCTTGTTGTAGCGCTCGCCGGAGGTCACGAGACCGGAGACGTACTGCTGCTCGATCTCCTTCACTTCCTTGGCCGAGCGGTCGATGATGCCGTGCTTCTCGGCCGGCACCAGCATGTCGTCGATCGCGATCGAGATACCGGCCTTGGTCGCCAGGCGGAAGCCGTTCTGCAACAGCTTGTCGGCGAACACGACGGTCTCTTTCAGGCCGCACTTGCGGAACGAGACGTTGATGAGCTTGGAGATTTCCTTCTTCTTCAGCGCCTTGTTGATGTTCGAGAACGGCAGGCCCTTCGGCAGGATCTCGGACAGCAGCGCACGGCCCACGGTCGTGTCCACCAGCGAGGTCGACGGCACGAACGCGCCGCTTTCCTTGTCCTTGGTGTACTCGGTGATGCGGACCGCGACCTTGGCGGTGAGCTCGACCACGTTGGCGTCGAGCGCGCGCTGGACTTCACCGATGTCGGAGAAGATCAGGCCCTCGCCCTTGGCGTTGATGCGGTCGCGGGTCGTGTAGTACAGACCCAGCACCACGTCCTGCGAAGGAACGATCGACGGTTCGCCGGACGCCGGGAACAGCACGTTGTTGGAGGCCAGCATCAGCGTGCGGGCTTCCATCTGCGCTTCCACCGACAGCGGCACGTGGACGGCCATCTGGTCGCCGTCGAAGTCGGCATTGAAAGCCGCGCAGACCAGCGGGTGCAGCTGGATCGCCTTGCCTTCGATCAGGATCGGCTCGAAGGCCTGGATGCCCAGGCGGTGCAGCGTCGGTGCGCGGTTCAGCATCACCGGGTGTTCCTTGATCACTTCTTCAAGGATGTCCCAGACCACCGGCGTGCCCGATTCCACTTCCTTCTTGGCCGCCTTGATGGTGGTCGCGATGCCCATGGCTTCGAGGCGCGAGAAGATGAAGGGCTTGAACAGCTCGAGCGCCATCAGCTTCGGCAGGCCGCACTGGTGCAGCTTGAGCGTCGGGCCGACCACGATGACCGAACGGCCCGAGTAGTCGACGCGCTTGCCCAGCAAGTTCTGGCGGAAGCGACCGCTCTTGCCCTTGATCATGTCGGCCAGCGACTTCAGTGCGCGCTTGTTGGCGCCCGTCATGGCCTTGCCGCGACGGCCGTTGTCCAGCAGCGAGTCGACCGCTTCCTGGAGCATCCGCTTCTCGTTGCGCGCGATGATTTCCGGCGCCTTCAGTTCGAGCAGGCGGCGCAGGCGGCTGTTGCGGTTGATGACGCGACGATAGAGGTCGTTCAGGTCGGAGGTCGCGAAGCGGCCGCCGTCCAGCGGCACCAGCGGACGCAGGTCCGGCGGCAGCACGGGCAGCACTTCGAGCACCATCCAGTTGGGCTTGATGCCCGACTTGCGGAAGGCTTCCAGCACCTTGAGGCGCTTGGAGTTCTTCTTGACCTTGACTTCGGAGCCGGTCAGGTCGCCGCGCAGACGCTCGATCTCGCTGTCGAGCTCGATGCCTTCCAGCAGGTCCTTGATGCCTTCGGCGCCCATCTTGGCGATGAACTCGTCGCCGTATTCCTTGCGCTTCGCGTCATAGTCGTCCTCGGACATGATGCCGAACTTCTTCAGCGGGGTCATGCCGGGGTCGGTGATCACGTAGGCTTCGAAGTACAGCACGCGTTCGATGTCGCGCAGCGTCATGTCGAGCACCAGGCCCAGGCGCGACGGCAGCGACTTCAGGAACCAGATGTGGGCGCAGGGCGCGGCCAGGTCGATGTGACCCATGCGCTCGCGACGCACCTTGGTCTGCGTGACTTCAACGCCGCACTTCTCGCAGATCACGCCGCGGTGCTTCAGGCGCTTGTACTTGCCGCACAGGCACTCGTAGTCCTTGATCGGGCCGAAGATCTTGGCGCAGAAGAGACCGTCGCGCTCGGGCTTGAAGGTCCGGTAGTTGATGGTCTCGGGCTTCTTCACTTCGCCGAAGGACCACGAGCGGATCTTCTCGGGCGAGGCCATGCCGATGCGGATGGCATCGAAATGCTCGTCCGGCGTGAATTGCTTGAACAGGTCGAGTAATGACTTCATGTGACTCTTTCCTTGTTTGCTTATGAGCGTTCCAGTTCAATATCCAAGCCAAGGGAACGGATTTCCTTGACCAGCACATTGAACGATTCCGGCATCCCGGCTTCGATCGAGTGTTCGCCCTTGACGATGCTCTCGTAGACCTTGGTACGGCCCTGCACGTCGTCGGACTTCACCGTCAGCATTTCCTGCAGCACGTAGGCGGCGCCGTAGGCCTCCAGCGCCCACACTTCCATTTCACCGAAGCGCTGGCCGCCGAACTGCGCCTTGCCGCCCAGCGGCTGTTGCGTGACCAGCGAGTACGGGCCGGTCGAGCGGGCGTGCATCTTGTCGTCCACCAGGTGGTGCAGCTTCAAGAAGTGCATGTAGCCGACGGTGGTCGGACGTTCGAACTGGTCGCCGGTGCGGCCGTCGTACAGGTAGGCCTGCGTGCGGGTCTCGGTCAGGCCCTTGAGCTTGGCGATCTCGTCCGGATAGGCGAGCTTCAGCATGCCGCGGATTTCCTCTTCCGAGGCACCGTCGAACACCGGCGTGGCGAAGGTCACGCCGCTCGACAGGTTGGCCGCCATCTCGAGCACGTCGGAATCGCTGAGCTTGCTCAAGTCTTCCTTGCGGCCCGAGCCGTTGTACATCTCGTCCATGAACTTGCGCAGCTCGGCCACCTTGGCCTCGGCCTGCAGCATGTCGCCGATGCGCTGGCCGATGCCCTTGCCGGCCCAGCCCAGATGCACTTCGAGCACCTGCCCGACGTTCATCCGCGAGGGCACGCCCAGCGGGTTCAGGCAGATGTCGCACGGCGTGCCGTCGGCCATATGGGGCATGTCCTCGACCGGAACGATCTTCGACACCACACCCTTGTTGCCGTGGCGGCCGGCCATCTTGTCGCCGGGTTGCAGGCGGCGCTTGACGGCCAGGTAGACCTTGACCATCTTGAGCACGCCCGCGGGCAGCTCGTCGCCCTGCGTGAGCTTCTTGCGCTTCTCTTCGAACGCGAGGTCGAAGCTGTGGCGGGTCTGCTCGAGCGAGTTCTTGATCGACTCGAGCTGCGTCGCCACTTCGTCTTCCGCCGGGCGGATGTCGAACCAGTGGAACTTCTCGATCGACGTCAGATACGCCTTGTCGAGCTTGGTGCCCTTGGCCAGCTTGTTCGGGCCGCCGTTGGCGACACGGCCGGTCAGCAGCTTCTCGATCCGGTCGAAGGCGTCGGCTTCGACGATGCGAAGCTGGTCGTTCAGGTCGAGGCGGAAGCGCTTGAGCTCGTCGTCGATGATCTGCTGGGCGCGCTTGTCGCGCGTGATGCCTTCGCGGGTGAACACCTGGACGTCGATCACGGTGCCTTGCGAGCCCTGGTCGACGCGCAGCGAGGTGTCCTTCACGTCGGAAGCCTTCTCGCCGAAGATCGCGCGCAGCAGCTTCTCTTCAGGCGTCAGCGTGGTCTCGCCCTTCGGCGTGACCTTGCCCACCAGCGTGTCGCCCGGCTGCACTTCGGCGCCGACGTAGATGATCCCGGATTCGTCCAGGCGGTTGAGCTGCTGCTCGGCCAGGTTCGGGATGTCGCGCGTGATTTCCTCGGCACCGAGCTTGGTGTCGCGGGCCATCACCACCAGTTCCTCGATGTGGATCGAGGTGTAGCGGTCTTCGGCCACCACGCGTTCGCTGATCAGGATCGAGTCTTCGAAGTTGTAGCCGTTCCAGGGCATGAACGCGATCAGCATGTTCTGGCCGAGCGCGAGCTCGCCCAGGTCGGTCGACGCGCCGTCGGCAACCACGTCGCCCTTGGCGATCTTGTCGCCGCGCTTGACGATCGGACGCTGGTGGATGTTCGTGTTCTGGTTCGAACGCTGGTACTTGATCAGGTTGTAGATGTCGACGCCGACTTCACCGGCGGTGGCTTCGGCATCGTTGACGCGGACCACGATGCGGGTGGCATCGACGTAGTCGACGATACCGCCGCGGGTGGCCGTGACCACGGTGCCCGAGTCGACCGCGGAGACGCGCTCGATGCCGGTACCGACGAAGGGCTTCTCGGGGCGCAGCACAGGCACGGCCTGGCGCTGCATGTTGGCGCCCATCAACGCGCGGTTCGCATCGTCGTGCTCCAGGAAGGGCACGAGCGAGGCCGCCACCGACACGATCTGCGCCGGCGACACGTCCATGTACTGCACGCGCTCGGCGCCGACCAGGATCGATTCGCCGGTTTCGCGCGCCGACACCAGGTCGCCGGTCAGGCGGCCGTCCTTGTCCAGGGCCGCATTGGCCTGGGCGATGACGTACTTGCCTTCCTCGATGGCCGACAGGTAGTCGATGTCCATCGTGACCTTGCTGTCGACCACGCGGCGGTACGGCGTCTCGATGAAGCCGTATTCGTTCAGGCGGGCGTACAGGGCCAGCGAGTTGATCAGGCCGATGTTCGGGCCTTCAGGCGTTTCGATCGGGCACACGCGGCCGTAGTGGGTGACGTGCACGTCGCGCACTTCGAAGCCGGCGCGTTCGCGGGTCAGACCGCCCGGGCCCAGGGCCGAGACGCGACGCTTGTGCGTGATCTCGGACAGCGGGTTGGTCTGGTCCATGAACTGCGACAGCTGCGAGGCGCCGAAGAATTCCTTCAGCGCGGCCGAGATCGGCTTGCTGTTGATCAGGTCGTGCGGCATCAGCGGCTCTTGCTCGGCCTGGCCCAGACGCTCCTTCACGGCCTTCTCGATGCGGGCCAGGCCGGTGCGGTACTGGTTCTCGGCCAGCTCGCCGACGCAACGCACGCGGCGATTGCCCAGGTGGTCGATGTCATCGACTTCGCCGCGGCCATTGCGCAGGTCGACGAGGATCTTGACCACGGCCAGGATGTCCTCGTTGGTCAGCACCATCGGGCCGGTCGATTCGTCGCGGCCGACCTTGGCGTTGAACTTCATGCGGCCGACGCGCGACAGGTCGTACGTGTCCGGGTTGTAGAACAGGCGCTGGAACAAGGCCTGCACCGCGTCTTCCGTCGGCGGCTCGCCGGGGCGCATCATGCGGTAGATGGCGACGCGGGCGGCGAACTCGTCCACCGTCTCGTCGATGCGCAGGGTCTGCGAGATGTAGGCGCCCTGGTCGAGTTCGTTGGTGTAGATCGCCTGGACGTCCTGCACGCCGGCCGTGCGCAGCTTCTTCAGCAACGCTTCGGTCAGTTCGTCGTTGGCCTTGGCCAGGATTTCACCGGTGTCGGGGTCGACGATGTTGCGGGCCACGACGCGGCCGACCAGGAAGTCTTCCGGCACGCTGATGTGCGTGGTTTCCGACTGCTCGAGCTCGCGCGTGTGGCGCGCGGTGACGCGCTTGTCCTTGGCGACCACGACCTTGCCGGCCTTGTCGGTGATGTCGAAGCGGGCGACTTCGCCGCGCAGGCGCTCGGAGACGAACTCCATCTGCGCGCCGCTGTCCATCAGGCGGAAGTTGTCGTTGACGAAGAAGTTCGCCAGGATCGATTCCGGGTTCAGGCCGATGGCCTTGAGCAGGATCGTGACCGGCATCTTGCGGCGGCGGTCGACGCGGAAGTACAGCATGTCCTTCGGGTCGAACTCGAAGTCGAGCCACGAGCCGCGGTAGGGAATCACGCGGGCCGAGAACAGCAGCTTGCCCGAGCTGTGGGTCTTGCCCTTGTCGTGCTCGAAGAACACGCCCGGCGAACGGTGGAGCTGCGACACGATCACGCGCTCGGTGCCGTTGATGATGAACGAGCCCTTGTCGGTCATGAGCGGCACTTCGCCCATGTAGACCTCTTGCTCCTTGACTTCCTTGACCACCTTCGACTGCGAGGTCGACGACTCGCGGTCATAGATGATCAGCTGGACCTTGGCGCGCACGGCCGAGGCGAAGGTGAGACCACGGGTCTGGCATTCGCGGACGTCGAAGGCGGGTTTCGCGAGGTTGTACTCGAGGAACTTCATCTCGACGAAACCGTTGTGCGAGACGATCGGGAACGCAGCGTCGAACGCGGCCTGCAGACCTTCCACAGTGCGTTTCTGGGGCGCGATGCCGGCTTGCAGGAACGCGGTGTACGCGTCTTTCTGCATCTGCAGCAGGTAGGGGATTTCGACGACGCTGTCGCGGTTGCCGAAATTCTTTCGGATACGCTTGCGTTCGGTGTAACTGTACGTGGACGTTTGGGCCATGAGAGCTCCGGAGCTTGAGATCTTCAGCGACGTGGTGAGGTGCCTGAGCACCACTCTCCTTGGCGGCTGGCCACTACCAGCCCTGGCGGACGGCGATGCGTTGCACATCGCCCGAACCAAGGGGGTCTTCTGCAGTCGGGGTCAGAAGACACTCAAAAATCGACTGACTCGAGCCGGTTTTTGGGTGCGCTCTGAAAGCGGCAAAGGCTGGAGGGCCTTTCGGCGCCTCCAGCCCTTCAGGGAAACTGAATTACTTCAGTTCCACCTTGGCGCCGGCATCTTCCAGCTTCTTCTTGGCGGCTTCAGCGTCAGCCTTCGACAGGCCTTCCTTGACGGCCTTGGGAGCGGCTTCCACCAGGTCCTTGGCTTCCTTGAGGCCCAGGCCGGTGATTTCGCGCACGGCCTTGATCGCCGACACCTTGTTCGCGCCAGCATCCATCAGCATGACGTTGAATTCGGTCTGCTCTTCGACCACTGCTGCAGCGGCGCCACCGCCGGCTGCGGGAGCCGACATGGCTGCGGCGCTCACGCCGAACTTCTCTTCGATGGCCTTGACCAGGTCGTTGAGTTCCAGGACCGTCATGCTGTCGAGCGCGGTCAGAAATGCGTCTTTATCGAATGCCATTTTTGTTTCCTAAATAAGTTGGGTCAAAAGTCGCGCACTCAAGCGGCGACTTCTTCTGCGGCGGGAGCTTCCGCCTGTGCTTCGCCACCACCACGCTTCTCGGCCAGCGCCGCGAGCACGCGTGCGGTACGAGAGATCGGGGATTGCATCAAGCCCAGCAATTGCGCCAGCAGCACTTCCTTCGAAGGGATGTTGGCCAGTTGCTTCACGCCGTCGACGTCCAGGGCCTTGCCACCGAATGCGCCGCCGCGAATCACCAACTTGTCGTTGGTCTTCGCGAAATCGGCCACCACTTTCGCGGCAGCCACAGCGTCTTCGGAGAAGCCGTAGATCAGCGGACCGGTCATCTGGTCGCCGACGATCTCAAACGCGCTACCAGCGACAGCACGGCGTGCCAGCGTGTTCTTGAACACGCTGAGAGTCACACCCTTGCTGCGCGCTTCGTTGCGCAGTTTGGTCATATCGGCCACCGTGATGCCACGGTATTCCGCCATCACGAGCGTTTGAGCTTTTGCGGCGAGGCTGGTCACATCACTGATGACCGCTTCTTTCTCACTGCGATTCAGACTCAAGGTCTACTCCTTTTCAATGCGATCCTCGGCGAAAGCTTCGGATCGCGCTTCATGCAGCGACCAACTGTTTCGGAACAAAAATTCAAATTCCTTGCAGTGGGGTCGCCATCTGCGCTGGCTGCCCGACGAAGGTCGGGCGATTAAGTGCAGGCAACCTGCACACCAGCGGTCTTGGATGGCTCGCGGCAACCGAAGCTGCCACGACCCACCACATCCGCCTCACCGTTTGACGGGCGAGGCAAATCTCATCAAAGCTCTCAGCTCGCGGCGATGGTTTGCGTGTCCACGCGGACACCCAGACCCATCGTCGACGACACGGCGACCTTGCGCAGGTACACGCCCTTGCTGGTCGCCGGCTTGGCCTTGACCAGGGCTTCGATCAGCGCGGCGAGGTTGCCCTGCAGCTTGTCGGTGTCGAACGAGCGGCGACCGATCGTGCCGTGAATGATGCCGGCCTTGTCGACGCGGAACTGGACCTGGCCAGCCTTGGCGTTCTTGACGGCGGTCGCGACGTCGGGCGTCACGGTGCCGACCTTCGGGTTCGGCATCAGGCCGCGGGGGCCGAGGATCTGGCCCAGCGTACCGACCACGCGCATCGCGTCCGGAGCGGCGATCACGACGTCGAAGGGCATGTCGCCAGCCTTCACCATCGCTGCCAGGTCGTCCATGCCGACGATGTCGGCGCCGGCGGCCTTGGCTTCTTCAGCCTTGGCGCCCTGGGCGAACACAGCCACGCGCTTGGTCTTGCCGGTGCCGTTGGGCAGCACGACGGCGCCACGCACGACCTGGTCCGACTTCTTCGCGTCGATGCCAAGCTGCACCGCGACGTCGATGGACTCATCGAACTTGGCGGTGGCGGCTTCCTTCACGAGACCGATGGCATCGGCCAGTGCGTACAGCTTGTTGCTGTCGACCTTGCCCACGAGGGCTTTTTGCTTCTTGGTGATCTTGGCCATTTACACGCCCTCCACATTCACGCCCATCGAGCGGGCCGAGCCGGCGATGGTGCGAACCGCGGCGTCCAGATCGGCAGCGGTCAGGTCCTTCATCTTGGCCTTGGCGATTTCCTCGAGCTGTGCGCGAGTGATCTTGCCGACCTTGTCCGTGTGCGGACGTGCGGAACCCTTCTCGAGCTTGATCGCCTTCTTGATCAAGGTGACCGCCGGCGGCGTCTTGATGATGAAGGTGAAGCTCTTGTCGGCGAACGCGGTGATGACCACCGGCAGCGRCAGGCCCGGCTCGACGCCTTGGGTCTGCGCGTTGAACGCCTTGCAGAATTCCATGATGTTCAAACCGCGCTGGCCCAGGGCGGGACCGATCGGCGGTGAGGGATTGGCTTTACCAGCTGGGACTTGCAGCTTGATGAAGCCGACGATTTTTTTCGCCATGCTTTACTCCTTGCGGGTGATGACGCCTTGGCTTTTTTAGCCGCAGCTCCCCGGGGTTAAACGACTCTTCTCTTCTGTCTGCGCCGAGTCGGAAAGCGCAGACAATTCAATCAGTTGAGGACAGAGCACGCTTCGCGTGGTCTGTCCCGCAATGTCTCAAGTCTTTTCGACTTGACTGAATTCGAGCTCCACAGGCGTCGCGCGGCCGAAGATCATGACCGACACGCGCACCTTGCTCTTTTCGTAGTTGACTTCCTCGACCGTGCCGTTGAAGTCGGTGAAAGGGCCCTCCTTGACGCGCACGAACTCGCCGGCCATGAACTCGACCTTGTGGCGCGGCTTCTCGGTGCCCTGCTGCATCTGGTTCACGATGTCCTCGACTTCCTTCTGGGAAATCGGGGCCGGACGGTTCTTGGCGCCGCCGACGAAGCCCGTGACCTTGTTGGTGTGCTTCACCAGGTGCCAGCTCTCGTCGTCCATGATCATCTCGACCAGGACATAGCCCGGGAAGAAACGACGCTCGGTGGTGCGCTTCTGGCCGTTCTTGATCTCGACCACTTCTTCGGTCGGCACCAGGATGCGGCCGAACTTGCCTTGCATGCCGGCGCGGTTGATGCGCTCGAGAATGTTGCGCTCGACGGCCTTTTCCATGCCGGAATACGCGTGCACCACGTACCAACGCAGGTCCGGGTTGCTCGCGGGGGCCAGCAGCGGATTGATTTCCGGCGTGGCTTCTGCTTCGACGGCTTCGTCAGTCATTATTTTCTCCAGCCCAGAATGAGGTCGAAAAACACCCATTCGAGCGTCTTGTCGGTGAGCCAAAGGAAGATGGACATGATCGCCACGAAGGCGAACACGTAAGCCGTCATCTGGATCGTTTCCTTGCGCGTCGGCCAGACAACCTTCTTGACCTCGCGCCACGAATCGCGGCCGAAGGCCCATAGCTGGCGGCCGCTCTCGGAGCTTCCAAACGCACCCACGGCAGCCGCGAGGCCGACCAGCAAAGCGACCCACTGCACCACCGCGCCCTGGCGCGAGAGCAGATAGAACGCCACGATGGCGCCCACCGCCAGCACGACGGCCGCAGCCAGCTTGGCCTTGTCCGCGTTGGTACTGACGGTTTCGATTTGAGAAGTGGCCATCTTGGGCTTTGTTCCTGCGGCCTTGCGGCCTTCAAATTCAATGCGTCGTCTGAGACGCCGAAGCCCGTCAGGCTATGACGGGCTTTTTTTGCCTTCCCGCCGGGCTATGGCGGGCTTGCTTTGCGGAGCCACCTAAGTGGCAGGGGCAGTAGGAATCGAACCTACAACCTTCGGTTTTGGAGACCGACGCTCTGCCAATTGAGCTATACCCCTGTGGAATCCGTAATCAGATGTCGAGGATCTTCGCCACGACGCCCGAGCCCACGGTGCGGCCGCCTTCACGGATGGCGAAGCGCAGGCCTTCTTCCATCGCGATCGGGTTGATCAGCTTGACCGTGATCGACACGTTGTCGCCGGGCATGACCATTTCCTTGTCCTTCGGCAGCTCGATCGCGCCGGTGACGTCGGTCGTGCGGAAGTAGAACTGCGGACGGTAGTTGTTGAAGAACGGCGTGTGACGGCC
>NZ_JBFUBW010000038.1:0-64964 GCF_056405555.1 Variovorax sp. P1_G12
GGGCATGGCGCTGATCCTGATCTCGCACGACCTCGGCGTGATCGCCGAAAGCGTCTCGAAGATGCTCGTGATGTACGGCGGCAGCGTGGTCGAGAGCGGCCCGACCGCCGCGGTCTTCGCCGAGCGCGCCCACCCCTACACCCGCGGCCTGTTCGCGGCCCGGCCGGCGCTGGGCGCCCCGCGCGGCCTCAAGCTCGCCACCATCCGCGGCAGCGTGCCCGAACTGGTGGACCTGCCGCCGGGCTGTCCCTTTGCCGGGCGCTGCGGATTCACCGTGGCGGCCTGCCAGGCCAACCCGCCGCCGCTGACCGTGCAGCCCAGCGGCCATGCCGTGCGCTGCCTTCGGCTCGACGAGGTGGCGGCGCAAGGCGCCGCGGCCTACGCCTGACTGCCATGAACCCCACACTCCCATCCACGGCCCGGACCGGCGCGGCAGACAGCGCCGCGCTGCTCAAGGTGACCGACCTCGTGCGCCACTACGCGCTGCCGCGCGAAACGCTGTTCGCACCGCCGCCGCTGGTCAAGGCGCTCAACGGCGTCAGCTTCAGCGTCGAGCCCGGGCGCAGCCTCGGCATCGTCGGCGAATCGGGCTCGGGCAAATCGACCATCGCGCGGCTCGTGATGGCGCTCGACGCGCCCACCTCCGGCAGCGTGCAGTTGGAGGGCCGCGACCTGAATGCCCTGTCGAAAACCGAACTGCGCACCGCGCGGCGCGATTTCCAGATGGTGTTCCAGGACCCCTACGGCTCGCTCGACCCGCGCCAGACCGTGGCACGCATCGTCGCCGAGCCGTTGGAAGCACTGGCCGAAATGCCGCGCAAGGCGCAGCGCGAGCGCGCGGCCGAGTCGCTCGCCGCCGTCGGCCTGCGCAGCACCGACCTGGACAAGTACCCGCACGAGTTCTCGGGCGGCCAGCGCCAGCGCATCGCGATCGCACGGGCGCTGATCACGCGCCCCAAGCTGATCGTGGCCGACGAGCCGGTCAGCGCGCTCGACGTCTCGGTGCAGGCCCAGGTGCTCAACCTCATGCAGGACCTGCAGCAGCAGTTCGGCATCAGCTACCTGCTCATCAGCCACGACCTTGCGGTGGTCAACCACCTGTGCGACGACGTCGCCGTCGTCTTCAAGGGCCGGATCGTGGAGCAGGGCAGGCCCGGCGACCTGTTCCGCGAAGCGCAGCACCCCTACACCCGCACGCTGCTGTCGGCCGTCTTGCAGACGCCCTAGGCCACGCGCAGTCGAACCCCTCATTTCCAGGAGACACACGAATGTTGAAGCGACGCACCCTCATCGGCACCGCCATGGCCGCGGCGATACCGGGCGCCTTCCTCCCGCTCGCGCAGGCGCAGACGGGCAAGAACATGCTGACCATCGGCATGCCGCTGGAACCGCCGGGCCTGGACCCGACCACGGCCGCCGCCTCGGCGATCGCGGAGATCGTGCACTACAACGTCTTCGAGACGCTCACGAAGATCAACGCCGACGGCTCGGTCACGCCGATGCTGGCCGAGAGCTGGACGGTCTCGCCCGACCTCAAGACCCACACCTTCAAGCTGCAGAAGGGCGTGAAGTTCGAGAACGGCGAACCCTTCAACGCCGCCACGGTCAAGTTCGCCTTCGAGCGCGCCGCCGGCGAGAAGAGCACCAACAAGGACAAGCGCTTCTTCAGCGAGATCAGCGTCAAGACGCCCGATGCCGACACGGTCGTCATCAGCACCACGCAACCCAACCCCGACCTGCTGTTCATGCTGGGCCAGGCCACCGCCTGCATCGTGGAGCCGAAGAGCGCCGACACCAATGCGACCAAGCCCGTGGGCACCGGCCCGTACCGGCTCGACAGCTGGCAGCGCGGCTCGGCCTGCACGCTGGTCAAGTCGCCGGCCTACCGCAACCCGGCTCTGGCCAAGGTCAACAAGTTCGTCTTCAAGTTCATGTCCGATTCGGCCGCCCAGACGGCGGCGCTGATGGCCGGCGACATCGATATCTTCCCGCGCGCCGGCACCCGCTCCGTGCCGCAGTTCAAGAGCAGCCCGCGCTTCCAGGTGATCGAGGTGGGCACGCGCAGCAAGGTGATCCTGGCGATCAACAACAAGCGCAAGCCGCTCGACGACGTGCGCGTGCGGCGCGCCATCCTGGCCGCGGTGGACCGCAACGCGGTCATCCAGGGCGCGGCCGACGGCTTCGGCAAGCCCATCGGCAGCCACTACCCGATCGGCGCGCCGGGCTATGTCGACACCACCCCGGTCAATCCCTTCGACGTCGCCAAGGCCAAGCAGCTGCTGGCCGAGGCCGGCGTGAAGACGCCGCTCGAACTGCGCATGACGCTGCCGCCGCCTTCCTATGCGCGGCAGGGCGGCGAGGTGATCGCGGCGCAGCTCGCGGCCATCGGCATCAACGTCAAGATCCAGAATGTCGAGTGGGCCCAGTGGCTCAGCGGCACCTTCGGCGGCGGCCACGACTTCGACCTCAGCATCGTCGCGCACGTCGAGCCCTTCGACCTCGTGAAGTACACCGAGCCCGACTACTACTGGGGCTACGACTCGAAGAAGTTCCGCGACCTGTATGCGTCGATCCAGGGCGAGGCCAACGACGGCAAGCGCAACGCGCTGCTGGGCGAGGCGCAGAAGATGCTGGCGGCCGACGCCGTCAACGGCTTCCTGTTCCAGGCCGTGTTCCCCACGGTGGCGCGCAAGGAAGTCAAGGGCCTGTGGCCCAGCATGCCGATCGTGGCGAACGACCTGGCGGCGATCTCCTGGAGCTGATGCGATGACCCAGCCCCTGTACGCGCTGAGCGTGGCCGAGCTTGGCGCGGCCTACCGCAGCAAGGAACTCTCGCCGGTCGAGGTGACGCGCGCGGTCAACGCGCGGATCGAGGCGCTGGAGCCGAAGCTGCACGCCACCTGGCTCTTCCGTCCCGAATGCGCGCTCGAACAGGCGCGCGCCTCGGAAGCGCGCTGGCGCGCCGGCACGCCGCGCGGCGCGCTCGACGGCGTGCCCGTGACGCTCAAGGACAACCTCGCGACCGCGGGCGACCCGATGCCGCTGGGCACCGCGGCCTACGACCTGGTGCCGATGACGCAGGATTCACCCCCCGCGGCGCGGCTCAAGGAAGACGGCACTGTGCTCGTCGCCAAGACCACGATGCCCGACCTGGGCATGCTGTCGTCGGGGCTCTCGACCTTTCATGCGATCTCGCGCAATCCCTGGGACCTGTCGCGCACGCCCGGCGGCTCCAGCGCGGGCGCCGGTGCGGCCGCCGCCGCCGGCTACGGGCCGCTGCACGTCGGCACCGACATCGGCGGCTCGCTGCGCCTGCCGGCCAGCTGGTGCGGCATCTTCACGCTCAAGCCCAGCGCCGGCCGCATTCCGCTGAGCACGCCCTACATGGGCCGCTGCGCCGGGCCGATGACGCGCACGGTTGCCGACTCGGCGCTGATGATGCAGTCGCTCGCGCAGCCCGACGACCGCGACTATTCGGAGCTGCCGCCGGCAGCCATCGACTGGACCGCCTTCGAGGTCGACCCCTCGTTCCTCGCCGGCAAGCGCGTGGCACTGCAGATGGACGCAGGCTGCGGCCTGCCGCTCGACCCGCAGATCGCCGAAGCGGTGCGCCGCGCCGCGCAACGCATCGAGGCGGCCGGCGCGCGGGTGGAAGAGATCAAGCCCTTCATGACACCCAGGATGCTGCAGGGCATGGACCACTTCTGGCGCATGCGCTCGCTGATCGACATTCGCGCCTTGCCGGCCGAGAAGCGCGCGAAGATCCTGCCCTACATCGACGCCTGGGCCGAGAGCGCCAGCGGCTTCTCGGGCGAGCATGTCTTCGACGCCTACAGCCAGTTCATCGCCACGCGAGCGGCCACGGTCGCCGCCACCAAGGCCTATGACTTCGTGATCTCGCCGGTGTCGCCGAACATGCCCGCGCCCGCGGAGCATGCCTCGCCGACCAACGACCCGCTGCTGTCGCTCGAGCACATCGGCTTCACGGTGCCCTACAACATGTCGGAGCAGCCCGCGGCATCGATCAACTGCGGCTACTCGGCCGAAGGCCTGCCGATCGGCCTGCAGATCGCGGGCCGCCGCTTCGACGACCTGGGCGTGCTGCAGTTCAGCCGCGCCTTCGAGCAGATCCGCGAAGCGCAGAAGCCCTGGCCCGACTTGAACTGAGAAACTCCCCATGAACGCAACCCACTACATCGACGGCCGCCGCGCGGCCGGCGAGAGCGCCGACACCATCGACGTGATCGATCCCAGCGACGGCCAGCGCTTCGGCCAGATCGCACGCGGCACCGCGGCGGACGTGGACGCGGCCGTGCGTTCGGCGCGCCGCGCGATGGGCGAGAACTTCGACGGCCCCTGGGGCGGGGCGACGGCGCTCGAGCGCGGCAGGCTGCTGGCCAAGCTGGGCGCCGCGGTGCTGCAGCACCACGAGGAACTGGCGCAGCTCGAGGCGCGCGACACCGGCAAGGCGCTGCGCGTGGCGCGCAACGACGCCACGGCGCTCGCGCGCTACATGGAGTACTACGCCGGAGCCTGCGACAAGCTCCACGGCGACACGCTGCCGTACGAGCGCGGCTACACCGTGATGACGGTGCGCATCCCGCACGGCGTCACCGGCCACATCATTCCGTGGAACTACCCGATGCAGATCGCGGGCCGCAGCGTGGGCGCCTCGCTCGCGGCCGGCAACGCCTGCGTGGTCAAGCCGGCCGAGGACGCCAGCCTGTCGCTGCTGCGGCTGGCGGAGATCGCCAGCGAGGTGGGCTTCCCTGCCGGCGCGCTGAACGTGGTCACCGGCTACGGCCGGGAGGCCGGCGCCGCGCTGTGCGCGCACCGGGGCATCGACCACATCTCGTTCACGGGCTCGACCGCCACGGGCCGCAGCGTCGGCCTCGCCGCCGCCGAGCGCCATTGCCCGGTGACGCTCGAGCTCGGCGGCAAGTCGCCGCAGATCGTGTTCGCGGATGCCGACCTCGACGCGGCGGTGCCCGTGCTCGTCAACGCCATCATCCAGAACGCCGGCCAGACCTGTTCGGCCGGCAGCCGCGTGCTGGTCGAGCGCACGGTCTACGAGGAGGTGCTCCAGCGGCTGGCCGAGCGCTTTTCGGCGGTGCGCTCGGGGCCGCCCGCGGACGACCTCGACATGGGGCCGCTGATCAACGAGAAGCAGTTCCGCCAGGTGCGCGACATGGTCGCGACCGCCGAGGCCCAGGGCCTCAAGGTGGCCGCCCGGGGCACGGTGGTGGCGCACGCCTCGGCCAGCGGCTACTACCAGGAGGCCGTGCTGTTCCGCGACGTTCCGGCGGACAGCGAGCTGGCGCAGCGCGAGGTGTTCGGCCCCGTGCTGGCCGTGATGCCCTTCGCCGACGAGGCCGAGGCGCTGCGGCTGGCCAACGGCACCGACTTCGGCCTGGTGGCGGGCGTCTGGACCCGCGACGGCGCCCGGCAGCTGCGCATGGCGCACAAGCTGCACTGCGGCCAGGTCTTCATCAACAATTACGGTGCGGCGGGCGGCGTGGAGCTGCCCTTCGGCGGCGTGAAGGCGAGTGGCTTCGGCCGCGAGAAGGGTTTCGAGGCCCTGCTAGGCTTCACGACCCTGAAGACAATCGCCATCAAACATGGATGAAGCACCTATGAACTCGAACGAACAAGCACAGCCCCGGCGCGTCGGCCTGGTCGGCGTGGGCCTGATGGGCAGCGGCATCGCCCAGAACATCGTCAAGCACGGCCACCAGCTCACCATCCTCGACCATCCCGGCAACCAGCCGGTGGACGCGCTGCTCGCGGCCGGTGCCCGTGCGGTGTCGGACGTGACGGCGCTGGCGGCGCAGGTCGACGTCCTGATCCTCTGCGTCACCGGCACGCCGCAGGTCGAGGCCGTGATGCTCGGCGACCAGGGCGCGCTCGCGGGACTGCGCCCGGGCACGGTGGTGATCGACTGCTCGACCGCGGTGCCCGCATCCACCGCCAAGGTCGCGCAGGCGGTGCAGGCCAAGAGCGGCAAGTTCCTCGATGCGCCGATGACCCGGACCGCGAAGGAAGCCGCCGAAGGCCGGCTCAACCTGCTGGTGGGCGGCGATGCCGAGGTGCTGGCCTCCTGCCTTCCGCTGCTGCGCTGCTTCGCGGAGAACATCACGCATGTGGGCGGCATCGGCGCCGGCCACGCGATGAAGCTGCTGCACAACTTCGTGTCGCTCGGCACCGTGGCGCTGCTGTGCGAGGCGGCCGCGTGCGCGCAGCACGCCGGCGTCGCGCCCGAGGTGTTCGTCGACGTGCTGGCCAAGGGCGGTGGCAACGGCGTGGCGCTGGAGCGGGTCAAGCCCAAGCTGCTGACCGGCGACACCGCCTCGCTGAAGTTCTCGATGGCCAATGCGAAGAAGGACCTCGGCTACTACAACGACATGGCCGAGCAGTCGTCGTCGAGCCATGGCATCGCGCAGGCGGTGGAGAAGCTGCTGGGGCAGGGGATCGAGACCTTCGGGCCGGACCGGATGGTGCTGGATCTGGTGGAAGCGCTGCGTTAGGGCCGCAGCGGGACCTTGCCTACCGGCTCAGCTCGCTGTCGCGAACCGACAGGAACTTGCTCGGGGGCACGCCCACCAGGCGCGAGCAATCCTGAGACGAGCCCACTCACCACCCGTATTTCATGCCCCCGCGTACTGTCCACGCCTGGTAGGACTGATTGCCCCATTGCCATCCAACGTCGCCCCAGCCTGCCCAGCCCTGCTTGAAATCGACATTGACACCGGCCTTCACCTCATAGCGACTGCTCGGGTACATGTCGCGCACCGAAAACTGGTTGATCACGAACTCTTCGCCGGTGTTGTCGTACCACCAGGGACGCCCCAACCCCAATCGGGGGCGGAGGTGCTGCGCACACGCAGTCCCAGCCTCGACGTGTACGCGCTGCGATGGGAGCCCTTGACGGCGAGGCCATTCGGTTCCAGGGCGATGTACGAATGGTTGTGCAGATAGATGATCTGGCCCTGTGGCTCGAGCACCCAGTTGCCGGACTCTCCCAGCGGCATGGAATAGCCGGCTTCGGCAGAGAACATGCTGATTTGCGAGTCGTAGCCCGTGCGATCGAAGGGAAGGCCGGTATCCACCGTGTTGGTGAACCGGGCGTACTGGCCCCACACGTCCGCATACCAGCCGAGCCGGGCCTGGTCGTTCTGGTACCAGGTGCCGTACACGCCAAACCCACCGCCGGAAAATTCGCCACGAGCCTGGATCGGATTGCCGAGGGCGTTGGAATCCGTGCTTCCGCTGGCATAGCCGGCCATGGCGCCAAGGTGCAGACGGTCCCCGCTGCCGAAAAGCGACCATTTCGCCACGTCCCCGCCGCCCTGCAGGACCCAGCCCTTGCTGTCGGCGTCGAACCGGCCGCTGGCACTGGTCGAACTCATCCCTTGGCTACCGGCGCGGATCCAGGCGTTGCCTGGGCTGAGTTGCAGCGGGTCTCCCCACCGATGCTGTAGGCTTTGCACGAAGGCGAAGCTCGTCATGCGCTGAATGCCCAGGTAGGCGCCGGTTTGTGGCCGTGCGAGGGCCGCGACGCTGGCGTTGGGATTGCAGAGGGTCGTGGCGCCGGCGGGTGTTGGGCTGCATTGCGCGAAGGCGCCGCAACTGCCTACACAGAGGGCAGCAACGGCCGCCCATTGCGTGCAGGCCCGGGCGATGTGCGCTCCCGGCCCGCCGGCCGGCCGCCGGGCTGAAGTGCCTGTTCCAGGAACTCGTGCAGATGCACATTGCATGGCCGAACCCTCCTTCGGACAAGCCCGGCAATCTGGGGGCCGGACGGCTCTCGAACCATTGTGCGCGGGTCTATCGGAGTCGTCACTCACCGGCAAGCGGAATGTGGCGTTCCGTCAACTAGTTCAGGGTTCGACATTGAATTGATATCGGTGGAACGCCGCGCTTCGAGACGGTTGTGATGACTCCAGGCGTCCGAGCCACGTAGTGTGGCTTGCGGCCGAACGGCTGGACATGTGTGCCGGCACCGACACCGCTCTTGCCGGGAGCCACTTCGCGATGCATTTCGCGCGAGAGCCGCACCATCTGCTCGACCTGCTGCACGAAGGTCATGCGTTCACCCTTGCGGCCCCAGAGGTTGTCTTCGATGCCCACGCGCACGTGCAGGCCCATGGCGATCGCCATTGCATTCAAGGGCAGCGCGTCGTCAGCCGGCTGGTTGGGCGTCAGCGCCGCGTTGTTCACATGCCCCGCTCCGACGCGCCCCATGACGCCAGGTAAGCTGCTGGAGCACATCAACAGCGTGTGCTAGAAAAGCGCATGCTTGGTGCATAGGATCCGCCAGAGCCGAAGGCAGGCCATGTTGGGGCGGCGATCCCCCGAGGAGTGGTGAAATGAAGATGCTTGTTTTGACAGTTGCGATGGCCATCGGCCAGATGCTGGCCCTGAGCGCACAGGCGCAGGCCGTGGGCGCCGACGACAAGGCGGCCGCCCGCGCCGAGCGGAAGAAGGAAGGCGCGAAAGCGTCGCAAGGCCCGCAGATGGGCGAAGGTACCCCGATCCCGGAAGCGAAACCGAAGGCCTCGGCCGACGAACGCGCCGCCGCACGCGCGCCTCGCAAGGCCGCCGGGGCAGAAGCCGCCCGGGGGCCGCAGATGGGCGAAGCCGAGCCGCCGCGCGTGACCGCGCCAAAGGTGTCGAGCACCGATCGTTCGGCGGCGCGCAAGACCCGCAAATCGGAAGCCGCTGCGGCCAACAAGGCAGGCGAAATCAAGTCGAAAGGCGAAACGAGCTACTGAACGGGCGCGGTGGCCTGATGGCTGGCCCGAAGTGGCTGCGCCTCGTCCTCCCGACCCCGCGCTCGCCGGCCGAAGAGATGCGTCAGCGCGTGCGCGCGGCGCCGAGGCCCGCGGAGATGCTGCAGTGCAAGCGCTGCGCTGGGTGCGAACTGCGACCTGGTCGCTGAGCCACCTCGAGGGTCAGGCAGCGCTCGGCTCTGCCACGCCGCGTATACGACTCGGGGGGAAGGACAGGCCCCGCCGGCGTCCGCGGCCGTTCCCCTGTCCAAGCTTCTGCCGCGGTTGGCTCGCTGGCGCGCACGGTCGCGCGTCTACCGCTGATAGGGAAGTTGACTCTTCTCGAACGCGATGTCAGATCGCGCACTGGCGCATTGCCCGTCGAGCGATGGCCAGGCGACCTGGGCCGGATCGAGCAGGCGGCTGCGCGGATCCGCACCCCATTGAGCTATGCCGGCGAAGCCAATATGCTGCGCGAGCACATGGGGCCTGCCCCATGACCGGTTTGAGGCCCAAAGCGGTCTCCGGCCGGCCAACATCGAGATGCGCTCTGGTGTGCCGAATCGCACATACATCCCAGCGCGCCCACGCAAAAATGGCAACTGAAGCGACCTGCCGTGAGGCAGATGAGGATGCACCGCTTTTCAGGAGACGTTCCATGAAATCCATCCATCATGAACCCCCGCGGACCGACGCTGTCGAGCGGGCGGGAGCCAGCGCCACCACGCGGTCTCTGCGAAAAGCGCTGATGGTTCTGGTCGTCGCCATCGCAGCTCTCGCGAGCGCGATCGTCCTTGTGCTGATTCCGCAACCGATTCCCTATCCGTGGCAGGCGCCGCTCGCCTGCAGCGGGACCGAGTCGCACGACTCACCCGAGGTCGCGATGGTGCGGCACATGAGCCGCGTTTCGAGGAGCACCGATGACCTGCCCAATTCCCAGTGTGCGTGAGGCAGGCACCGGACCCGGTGTCGTGTGCGTCCACTCGAACGCAAGTACGTCGTCGCAGTGGCGCGTATTGATGGATTGTCTGTCCCCGGACTTCCACGTCTTCGCACCGGACTCGCTTGGCGCGGGACAAGGCCCGGCGTGGCCACGAGATCGCATCGTGACGCTGAGCGACGAGGTGGCCTTGCTGGAACCGGTCTTCGAGGCGGCTGGATCGCCGTTCTCTCTTGTCGGCCACTCGTACGGCGCCGCGGTGGTATTGATGGCTGCTCTGGCCCGTCCGAGCCGCGTTCGAGCGGTCGCGATCTATGAGCCGACCCTCTTCGCGCTGCTCGACGAGGAACATCCCGGGCACGAAGCCGCGAGCGGCATACGTTCTGCAGTGGCTGACGCGGTCCGCGCAAACGAGGCGCACGACCACGCGGGAGCGGCCCAGGTCTTCATCGACTACTGGATGGGCCCGGGGACCTGGAGCCGCATACCCGCCGCTCGCCAAGCGCCGGTCGCAGCATCCATGGTCAACGTCGCAGGCTGGGCTCACGCTCTGTTTTCGGAGCCCACGCCATTGCGGGCGTTTCGCGCGTTGAAGGTTCCAGTCCTGTACATGGTGGGGGGGAAGTCGCCCGCTTCGTCGCGGGGGGTGGCCCGACTTCTGACGAACGCGCTTCCCGATGTCAAGGTGCTTGAGTTTGACGATCTGGGTCACATGGGCCCCGTGACACATCCGAAAGCGGTCAACGACGCCGTGGCGAACTTTCTCTCTCGCAACGCGTTGGTGCACAGCTCCCATTGTTGATGTCAGCCAGAGTTTCGAAGGCAGGCCAGCCCCTCACCATGCGCGCAGTCTCCGCAGGTAGCAGCGTGGGCGGCTGCGCCGGCGTAGGCGCGACGGTCTTGCCTGGAAACAGCAGGCCCCAGGGGGGCCGTGGCGCTCGCGGTGTTGTCGTCTCGGCTTCGCCTATCGCAAGACAGGGCTGCCTTCGGGGTCTTGTTGTTGCTGTGGCTGACCTGCGTGGACGCGTGGTTGAATGTGACGACGCAAATCCTTGGAGCGAGCCGTGGCGACAACAGATCCCGACAACATGCTCTTCTTCATCCCGGACATCAGCGGTTTCACGAAGTTCGTGACCGAGACCGAGGTGAGCCATAGCCAGCACATCATCCAGGAGTTGCTGGAGTTGATCGTGGACGCCAACCAACTCGGGCTGGAGGTTTCCGAGTTCGAAGGCGATGCGGTGCTGTTCGTTCGTCCCGGCGCGCCGCCGTCGCTGGACGAGCTTCTGGCGCAGGCACGGAAGATGTTCGTGGACTTCCATTCGCACATCAAGCGGATCGAGATCCTGCGCACCTGCTCATGCGGCGCCTGTTCCAGCGTCCATTGCCTGTCGCTCAAGTTCGTCGCGCATTTCGGGCCGGCCAGGACCATGCAGGTCAAGGGACATTCGAAATTCATCGGCAAGAGCATCATCGTCGCGCACCGGCTGTTGAAGAATCAGGTGCCAGAGCACGAGTACCTGCTGGTGAGCGAGGAGACGCTGAACCAGCTGGCCGACGGCACCGCGACGGCCTCGTCGTTCGAGTGCGGCCACTGCAGCTACGACGAGATCGGGGACGTGGCGTATCGGCACCGTTCGATGGCGCCGTACCTGGCCGAGGCGAAGGCGACGGTCACCGGATCCCTCACATGAAAAGCGCTTCGCCGCGCGTGTCGTCGGGAGCGACAGACAGGGGAGGGCCTGAACCGTTTCTTCATTCCCCCATCGACGTGAAGTTTCAAGCCAGAGTCATTCCATCCGGCAACGCAACCGCCGTTGTAGTTCCCGCACCTGTCATGGAGGCGCTCGGTTCTGACGCTCGACCGCTCGTCGCAGTCTCTATCAACGGTCACGCCTGGCGAAGCAGGATTGCCTTGATGCGCGGGCAGTGCTTGATTGGTATCAGCGCAGCCAATAGAACCGCAAGCGGGATAGCCGAAGGTGATCTGATCCAAGTTTTTCTTGAACTCGACACTGAGCCAAGAGTAGTGTCTGAGCCGGCAGATCTCGCGGCGGCGCTGAACAAGACATCGGAAGCGAGATCGGCCTTTGATCGCTTGCCATTCGGTCTCAAACGCAAGTACGTTGCGGCGATCGAAGAGGCCAAATCTCCAGAAACCCGGCAACGCAGAGTTAGCAAGCTCGTCGCTGATTTACGGCAACGTGCGGCCTAGCCGCTTGCTTCAAACGGACCCGCCTATGGCGGTCCGATTCAGCCGACCGAGCCATGCGGGTCTACGGCAGGGAAAGACTGATTGCCGACATTCGTTCGTACAGGGCGACCGGCAAGGATGGGCCCGAAGCGGGCCTAGCCACACCGTCGAAGCCGACGTTCAAGTTGGGTGAATCGCGGTGTTTATGTCCCGCAGGCTCTTGCACGGAAGTACCGCTGGAATGACCTCTCACCACTTCTCAAATCTGGTGTTGCCCTCTGGTGCCACATGCATCGAAGCTGGCGACTAGAGCCCGGGCATGGTCAGCGTCGCCCGCATTAGTTATCGCCGCCGTTAATTCCAAAAATGAGGTCTGAGAAATCATCGGCCAACACAATCCAGCATGATGCGGCTTTCGATTTTTCGATTTGCAGCGCAAACGCGATGAAGACGCTATAGCCGGCGCGTGGCGCGAAACGCGCGGGCATAGAGGCCATCACCGTCCAGGATCGAGCGCCCTCCAATGTCGCTCATGGTCGGGCCGTCTGCCCGCTTTCGACTGGAAATGAAGCGGTGATGGCCCGTGGTATCGCGCCCGACATAGATTCCGACATGATCGATCTGCGGGCCGTCATCCCGATCCGCATCGAAGAACACGAGGTCGCCTGCGGCGAGGCTGGAGAAATCCGTGACCTGGCGCGTCGAGGGCGGCACGACGAGCACGCCGGGCGCGTGGCTTGCCATTTCATGGGCCCGTCGCGGAATCGCAGCTTTGTCTTCCCGGGGGGCACGACAGAGCGCGATGCATCCCGGATCCGCCCCCGACAGGTTGCGGCGGTAGCCGAAGACCATGCGGACGTAGCCCGAGCAGTCCAGGCAGCGGAACTGGCGGCTTTCGGGCTGATCCGTGGCTTCATTGGCGTAGGGCCACGCGAGCCCGAGGTAGTCGTTGAAGTCGGAGCCTTCTTCGCGCGTGTCCCCGGCCAACGGGCCGTAACTGGTATCGCCCGCGATCTGGAGTTGCGGATCGTGCTCGGCGTGGATGGGATCGCTGCCGCTGATGTACTGCATGGCGATGGCCAGCAGGTCGGGCTCCCTGCGCGCGTTGGCGGCGAGCGCATTCGCCAGCCAGCCAGGATCGAATCGGTCTTCGCGAAACGGCTGCGGGTAGGTGCGTGCCCAGCAGCCGTGGCAGACGCTGTGCGGCTCCTCCCTGAATGTGCGGAAGGGTCCTCGCAGAATCACCGTGTGCGCGCCGACGGTGAATGACGCGAGCCAGGCGGCGTTGCAGGGGTCGAACATCGCCACCTGCTGCGTCTTGCCGCCATGGGGTCGGATCCTGATCTTGTAGGTCGAGTTCAGCATCGCTCTGTGTCCTTGATCAACATGCGATGCAGGCGTTCCGATCGCGAACATCGCCCCGTTCGGAAGAGGCCTGCACGCACAATCAGCCGACTATTCAGGAGGCCAAATGTCGCTTTCGGTGAACGTCAGAGTGCCGACCACAGTGGGAAGCACCGGCTTCTTGGGCGAGTAGGACGAGGTTCCGCGAAAGTACCTCCATCTGTATGTGGAGGGGCCCAGGTTGTACCAGCGCATTCTTGCGTTCGGGAACGATCCGCTCTGATCAGGTTGCGCCGGGATGCCAATGTCACGCATCGGCGTGAGCCTAAAGCTCAAAGGCGCGTCGACGTCCGCTGTCGCAGGTTCAATTCTGAGGTCGGCCTGGACGAAGAGATGGCGTTTGGTCATGCGGATCAAGCCCAGGTCGACGAGGACATTTGGCGTGTCGATCCTGAGCGTGAGGCCCTCGGGTGGAATGGAACGGCCCGGCCCTACATCGGCCGCGCCACCATCCGTCGAGCCGGGGACCTTCTGCGCTGAGACGCTTCCAGCGTAGTAACTCGACTGGTACCGGCCGCTCTGCCCCGTGGGCGTCAGGGGACGGCGCCAGCTTTCCGTGGTTGCCGAACCCGACCAGCTGATGTTGATGGCCGTCGGTCCGATCGACCAGCGTCCGACGCCTTTTTCGTTGCTGCGCGAATCACGCCACGCAAGCCTTCCACCGGGCGAGAACTCGTACTCCCAGACCCAGTCCTTTACCCTGACGATCCACTTGCCGAGAATCGCCTGTGGGTCGTCCTCCATCTCCGATTCGCCGGCGATGCCGGACTCATCGGCCTCTTCGAACTCTCTTTCGCGCGTTTTGGAGAGCGACGTGGAGTAGGAAAGGTCCGAGCGCGGCATCAACCCATCGAGCTCCCGTCCGCGCGGATGCTGCCCGGTAACAAACCAGCGCTTGCGCTCCCGCACCTTGTCGGCCCAGCGCTGCGCGGAGGTCGTGGCGAGCACGTCGGCGATCGCGAGCAGCACTTCGCTCTCTGGCACGCGAGCGGTGCCGAACCGCGTGGCGAGCGCCATCAACGCCTGTTCGATCAGGACTCGGCGCTTCTGCACGCCGCTGAACTTCTTCTTCAACCACCCCTTCCCGTGGCTGGCCACCGCATCGAACATGAAGCAGAACGCCTGTTCGCTGGTGAGGCGGAACTGGCGGCAATAGTCCCCCGCGCACGCCAGCAGGTTGCGCACGTAGCGCACCTGGATCTGCTGGAACGCAGTGTCTTCCGACAGTCGCTTGAAGTAGCCGACCCAGGGCTGGCGCACAGTCCAGATGCGCTTGCCGCGCGCGCCGGTCGAGACGCTGTTCATCTGCTCGATGGCGAAACGGTGTTGCTCCTTTTCAGCTTGCTTGTCCTTGCCTGCGATCAGCTGCAGGAATTGCGACGCATCCGGGCCGAACACCCACACCCAGCGCGCCGGATGCTCCTTCGCGAAGTCCCGCAGCAACGGCTGCAGGCTGCCGGTGCCGATGGTCCAGTTGACCAGCCCGAACGATAGGCCTTGTCCGTCGAAGTTTCCGCTGAGGCCGTAGAAGCCGCCGCGCTTGCCCGTTTCGAACAGGCTGGTGATCTCCACGGCCTTTTGCTCGGCCGGCGTGAGGCCGCTACCGGCGAGGCCAGCTTCGCTTTCCTGGTCGAGTGCGAAAGAGAGGTCGTGCTCCCTGTCCTCGAACGAACCCTCCTGCCATGCCTCCTCTTCACTGGATTCCGCACCCCATTCGGAGTCGCGCTCGTCGCCGAACGCGTCGAATCGATCGGGTGCCTCAAGTTCCTCCTCGTTCGCGGCCTGTTCGCTCCATTCGTCGCCGCTGGCCTTGTCTTCCGACGCCGACGCTTCGGCTTCGGTGGCGAGCCCGGCATCGTCCTCGCCTTCCTCGAACTCCTCGTACGCATCCAGCTGCGCCTCGGCTTCGTCTTCGCCGGAGGTCGCCAACGCCGGCAGTGCTGCGAGCAGGCGCGGCAGGTACGCCGTGGGAATGCCGCAATGCGAGACCTTGCCCGCCGCGACCGGCATCACCGTCAGCCGGCCGTCGCTTGCGGCTGCCAGCTTGATGAACTCCTTGCCGCGCACGCCGGTCGCCAACTCGCGCACGATCGATCCCTGGGTCCGGTAGGTGCCCTGGCGAAAGACGACCGTGGCCTGCAGATCCTCGCGCGAGCGCAGCCACGCCCGCCAGTCGGCGATCGGCGCGGAGTAGGTCGTGTCCAGCGCCCACACGTGCGTCGGACTGGCCAACGCGCCGGTGCGCATCTGCGGCGAGGCATGCTCGTGTGCCAGTGCGTCGAAGAAGCCGTATGCGCGCGAATGGCCCGCCAGAACCAGGCGCTGCACCTCGGGTGCCGCGGCGCTGCCGGCGATCGTGCGCACTTGCTCGAGGGCTTCGGCCGCCACCTGGTTGAAGTTCGCGGGCTGCGCCAGCCGGTGCCACTTTCGGCCGAACGCCATGCGGTTCGCATCGAGTCGTTCCCAGTCCATGAACGGGACGACCAGCACGATCGGGCGCCCGGTCGCTTCGACCAGCTCTGCAAGCTTGAACGGCTGCTCGGTGATGAACGTTGCGGGCCGGTTCTTCAAGACCGGCTTGCACAGGTCCAGGCCATGGCAGAACACCACCATCTCGACCCGACGCGCATGGCGTGCGGCCTGTGTTACATACACGGCAACCTTCACGGCCAGTGCCTTCGCGGTAAATGTGCGCAGGTAGGGCGACAGTGCCGCGCCTTCCTCCTCGTACTGCGCTTCGGCGTAGAGCGATCCCTCGTCGGCCTGCTCCCAGGAAGCCATCGATCCACCGGGCTGGGCTTCCTCTTCGAGCTCGCCGCGCGTCGCGCCTTCGAAACGCGCCTTGAGTCCCGGCGGGTTGTATTCCCAGTGCCAGGGCTCGTTGCGATAGGGGTACCAGCCGAACTCGCGCGCGCGCAGCGCCATCCACTTGTAGGCCGGCGAGCGGTACATGCGCACCAGGTTGCCCATCTTCGCCTCTGTGCCGGCCTTCGCCGCGGTGGCGCGATCGACGCGGGTGTTGATCTCCATCACCGGCAGGCCCGGCACGCCCATTCGCAGGTCGATCGCCAGCCCGTACATGTGCGCCGAGGCCTTGCGTGCGACCGCGGCGGGGTTGGGCTGGTTGGCGCTCGCCGCCGCCTGTCGTGCACGGCTGCGCCACGACGACAGGATGACGAGGTCGACGCCGTCCGCCTTCGCAGCCGCGTGCATGCGGACGAACGCATCGCGCGCTTCGGCGTACAGCCGTTGCGACGGCTGGCCCGGCACCTTCGCCGCGGGGCGATCGCGGAACCGGATCGAGGTCGGCACACGGCGTTCCGGCGTGACCCCGCCCATGGCATCGAACAGCGAGCGGGCGAGCGCCCAATGGCGCTTGATCTCCATCGTCGCCGACTGCCCCTTGGGCACGTTGAGGGGAAACTCGACGTCCGACCAGTCCTGCCGGAGGAAGCGCGCCCGTACCGTCCCGTCCGGCAGACGCTCGATCGCTGAGCGGTCGAGCGCGAGGATCCACGCCCGTTGTTGCGGGGACAGTGGCGCGGGCACTTGCACGGCGCTGCCAGCGGCCTCATCTTCGGGCTCGAAGTACTCCTGCTGCGTGGCCTCGGGCTCCATGTATTCATGGAACTCCGATTCCCTCGACGCGCACGCCTCGCATCTTTCGTGGGCTTCATGCGCTTCACGCGCCGGGCCGACAGGAAGCTGGCACTGGCGCGACGTGAAGCGCCCTTCGGTGGTGTACTCGCCGCACCTCTTGGCTGCATCCCAGGCGGCGCACGGCGCTGAATTTCGCAAGTCCAGCACCTGGTAGCGCTTCTGGGCGCGCGCGCTCGGGTAGCCCCGCGTATGGAAGCCGCTTGCGTCCACCGACATTCTTTCGGCGCCTGCCACCGATCGCGCGGTGGACAGCCGGGGCGCATCCCGGTCGTATTCGAGCAGCCCGAAACGGTGTCCCTCAAGCGTCTGGAGGGCGCTCGCCTGCGACGAGTCCCAGAAAAGGAAGGTGTCTTCGCGATACCCGATGATCAGCAGCCAGTGCTCGGGACATTGGCGCCACGCCTCGTCCTTCGCGATGCGGGCGCATCCCACTTCCGGCTTGTCGGCGCAGATGCCGCTCAGAACACCTGCCGCGACGGTGCAGCCCTGGTCGAGCGCCCGCTTGATGCGATCCACCGCATTCCGGAGCTGCTCCTTCGCATACCTGATGACCAGGTGCGGACCGGGGACGTCGCCGCAGTGCGCGCAGCGGGACTTGTGGGGTTCCGACCGGCACATCGACCAGTACGAGCCGCTCCATTGGCAGCACTTGCGAGTGGCCGAAAGCGGAGGCTGCTCTTCCCGCGCCGTGACGAGCTGTGCGCCGTAGAAGTTGAAGGACGCACACTTGGCTTTCGGGGGCGTCGCGGCCTCGAGCAGGCGGCTGGCGGTCTGGACCGCCCTGCAGCAGTTCGTTGCGTTGATGTCCGCGGGCACGATCCTGCTGAAGCGGAGCATCAAGGGAAAGGTCCATTCGACGGACGCCGGGTTCGCGTCTTCAGCCGCGAAGGCGAGACGGGGCGCCGGCGCCGCGTCGGCCGGGCGCAGCGCGATGTCGACACGGCGATTTCGGGCTCGCTCCGCTTCGGTCCTGGGTTGGGGCACTTGCAGCTGCCGGGCGCCTGCACCAACGACGCGCCAGTGCAGGCGGGTGGAGACCGGCGGCGACGGGGGGTCGGCAGGCAGATGTGCCGCGCTCTGCCGGTCGATCGCTTCGGCGAGCGTCGCACGCATCCCCAGCGCGCGTTCCCGGCTTATCGTTGTTTCGAAGTCGGCTCCCCGCGCGACGTCCCTGTCCGCATGTCCGACCAGTTCGATCGAACGCACCGGTGTACGGCCCGGACCGAAGCTCCAGAGGACGTAGGCCGCAAGGGCGGAAATCTTCGCGCGCTCCGAAGGTGCAAGCGACGCGGCCTCGCTGCGGTAGCGGCCGAACCCGCCGATGGTCGCGCTCTTCAGCGCAGGCGGATCGGTCGGACGCGCGCCCGGCTCGAATTCGTCCTGCTGCGCATAGTCCTCGAAGGACTCCGCGGCATCGCGTTCCTCGTCGTCGAGGTATTGCACTTCGCCTGAGCTTCCGTCGCTCTGCCATTCGCCGGCGTGCTCGTGTTCGCGTTCACGTTCGCGTTCGAGCTCGTCTTCATCCAGTTCCTCGCCGTCCAGGACGAGGTCTTCGGCGAGCGTCTGCGGGGAGTCGCTCTCCGATTCCATGTCGAGCCAGGCCAGGTTTTCTTCTCCGGCGTTCGTGGGCTCCGGACCTTCGTCCCAGGTCCCGCCGGTCGCTGGTGCTTCTGCATAGGGCGACTCGCCCGACGCGTTCCATGCCGGCCCGGCTTCGTAGCGATCCGTCGCGTCAGCGCCTTCGGCGAAGGGGGCCTCCAGTCCGATCTGGTCGAACGCGCCCGGCGGGCTTGTTGCGGACATGGTCTTTCCTCCGGCGGAGTCGCTGCGTCACTGCACACTGACCAGCCGCGGGCGGTTCGTCTCGACGGGCTTGGCGCGCGCCTTGAGGTCCTTGCCTGTCGCGGCCGCCCATTCCGTGATGACCCGTCGCGCGGCCTCCGCCACGGGCCCGGGCATGTAGAGGAGGGTCACGGTAGCGGGATCGATCACCGCCGACTCGATGGTCCGCAGAAGGATCGACAGGTCCTCGCTCATGGAGAAGAGCGCGGCCGACTTGCTGTGTGCGGGCAAGCCCACCCGGTCGCCGATCAGCTTCAGGCGATTCGCCGCCGATGTGGAATCCGCCTTCAGATCCTTGATGACCGCGGTCTCCGTGTCCAGCGTGAGCTCGATCCACCCGAGGACGGTCGCGGCGGCCAGTTCCTCGCGATCGATCACTTGCCCCTGCCGGCGTGAGGTCAGGACGTACTGAAGCTCCTGGGCAATGCGGAAGATGCGGTCCTGGTCGGTTTCGTTGCCCGCCACCAGATTCTTGATGTTGGCGATGGCCCGCCACAACTCGTAGAGCAGTTCCTCGAACAGCTTGACGAAATCGGTGTTGGCGGCGCTCGCCTTTTCGTATTCGCAGGGGCGGTTGTCCTCGGTGCCGAACGCGAGGTCCATGCCCAGCAGACGCCAGTAGGCGTTGCGTCGAACGGCTTCGGCATTCCGTCGGGCGGCGCTGGTGGAGAGCCACGGCGCAATCAGGTTGTCAGCCCCATGCAACAAGGCCTCCGTGGCATCCAGCCACTGCCGCGTGGCAAAGCTCGGGACGCCGAGCTTCTCGCCGGAGCGATATTCGCGGACCACGCGGCGCAGGATCTGGCTCGCGCGGGTGTTTTCGAGCACGTAGCTGTAGGCGAGATGGTCCCAGCTCGGAACCGTCGAGGTGATCGGCACGGGCGGGACGATGGTGTGGAATCGCCCGGACGCCCACAGGCTCTGGCGCGCCGGTCCGGCAGAAGGACTGTAGGAGTTCCAGTACTGCTCGAGGTACAGCGTCAGATCGAGCGGGTCGGCGGTCAGGACGGCCTCGGTAGCAGCGGCAAGACTGCCGGCGGCAACCGGCGGGTAGGGAGGGGCAGGACCAAGGCCTGCGGCGAAAATGCCCTTGACGAGTTGCCGGATCATGACGCACTCCTCTGTTGCAAGCCGACGTCCTCTTCCCCGGTGGGCGGCTTCTTCTTGTCCTCTACCGGCACTGGCGGCACCAACGCCTTGTACAGATTGGCCATCACCGCGCGCTGCTCGGGGCGCAACGGAGGTTCCACCGGGGCCAGATTGCGCAGTGGTGCGACCTGGACGGCGATGTCCTGGAGGCGGTCGGAAACAGTCTTCAGACCGGCAGACACCTGTTCGAACCCGCACCCGAGGATGCTTTCGGTCGCTCCCGCTTGTGCAAGGCGCACGAACAGTTCCTCAAGCACGGCGATGCGCGATTCAAGCGTCGAACCCGCGTAGCCCTCTTGCTTTTCCGTTGCCATGGCGATTTCCTCTCAACATCAGGCTGCTTTGACTTCCGTCGTCAGCCACTGCCGCGCGCGGTCGATCCAGAGCGGCGCGGTCGTGGGACGCTCGGCTTCGCGAAGACCGGCCAGCGCGACGATCCGGATGCCTTCGCTCTGGCGCCAGTGTGGCGAACTCCAGAGGGCCGCGCCAGCGCTGGTTTCGAGTTCGCCCAAGGCCTTGGGCGACACGCGTTGTGGATCGAGCACGTCGGTCATCGGCCGGTTCTGCAGTGCCGGCACCGGAGCAGACAGGCACGCGGCGGCGATGGCCGGCATGGCGGCCAGCGAGCGCGCAAGCAGTGGCTGCACGCTCTCGTCGGCGGCAGTCGCCGGATGCCGCGCTTCCATGGCGCGTTGCAGCTGCGTCCACGGCCCGTTCGCGCCGAAGCACTGTTTCGAGAACGCGCAACCCAGCGCGGTGCGCAGCCAGCCGATGGGATGCGGATCGCCGATCGGCCAGCGCAGGATCGTCTCCGCGTCGCCCACCACGTCGTAGAGCGCCGCGACGGAGGCGTAGCCGGTCAGGAGGAAGGCATGCACATCGGCGGCGATCTCCGAGGCCCACGGTGTCCACATGGCCTGCAGCTGCGCATCGTCGGCGAGCGCACGCGCGAGCGAGTCGCGCACCGACGGCACCCACCCGGTGAGGTGCGCGACCTGGTGTCCGGTCTCGTGGAAGAGCGAGGTCGGGCGGTAGAGGTTGTGGCGCACGATCTTGATCGCGGCGACGGGCATGACCGCGCCCGGCGCCCACAGGCGCACGCCGGCACGCAGGATCGACGCGCCGGTGCCCTTGTCCTGGTACACCAGCGCACGCGGAATGGGCTTGTTCGCACGCTGCAGCACCGGTGCCATGCTCGCCACGGCAAGGCGATCCAATGTCGACAGCGCCGCGCACAGCAACGGGCTGGTGCGCGAGTTGACCGCGTCGCCGAGGAAGTCGAGCGTCGTGTCGACCTGCACGTAGCGGCGACGGAAGCGCTGCACCGCCGTCGCGGCCCGGTCGACCAGCGCGGGGGCCTGGCGCGCCTTCGCGATCAGCGCGCTCGTGGCGTCGCCCAGTGCGATCAGCTCCTCGACCGCGGCATTCATCTGCGTTCGCAACGGTACGCCGATCTCGCGTTCGACCGACTTCCACGCCGCCAGCGACGCGAACTCCTCGGCGTCGCGGAAGGTGCGCGAGGCCGCCAGCCAATGCGCGATCTGGCGCTCGAGGTCGGCGACGACGAGCGCGTGGTCGATGGGCGCGACCTTGCTCATTTCCGGCGCCTGCCCGAGGTCAGACTGATGGAAATCGACGGCGTGCCGCGCAGCGCGTTCTTCGCGGCCGCCGCGCCCGCGCCGCCCGCACCCTGTGCGAGCGCGTCCAGCCCGGGCACCGCCGTCAGGCGCACGCGGACCGTGACGCCCGGATCCGGATGGGCCGCGGCACGGGCGAACGCTTCGCCGTTGTTGCGCGCCCAGCTCGCGAGGGCGGGCAGCACCCAGGCATCGAGCCGCCGACGCAGCAATGCGGCGGTCGCCGGCGGCAGCGCGGGACCGGCGGGGGCCAGGTCTTCGTGATCCTCGCTGTCTTCGCGCACGATGCGCAGGGGCCCGTTCGGCGCCGCGGCGGTCGGCTGCGAGGCCGCCTTGTACGCCGTGGTCAGAGCCTGCAGCAACGCGGCGCTGCCCTGGCCCCGGCGGATGCGTTCCGCGACTGCCTGCGCTTCGGCTTCGGACAGGTACATCCCGACGGTGATCTTCGAACGGCGCAGGTTGACGACCGTCCACGCCCGGCTCGGCGCCAGTCGCGTGGCCGCCGCGCCCGCGGCGCCGGACAGGGCCAGCGTGCCTGCCGTGTCGAGGGGTTCGAGCAGGTAGAAGCGCTGCCCGACCGCGATGCGGTGCCGTGAGCGCAGGAAGGCCGGCGCGACCGCGACGCCCAGTTTGGGTTCGCGCAGCAGCAGGCCAGCGGCTTCCGGCGTCAACGGATGCACCTGCGACGATGCGGCACGGCCGCGCCCGCCGCCGTTGGCGCGATCGACGCGGATCATGCGCGGCAGCGTGGTGCCCGTCGCCGACTGGTAGATGTGCATGCGTGCACGGATCGGGAACGACGCGCCCGCGGCGCGCAGCATGGCGCCCACCGTCGTGCCGCCGAAAGTCGGCAGCGCGTCGGCGATCTGCGCCGTGAGCTCCACTTCCGGCGTGCGGCTGTACTTGCGGTACGTGCGGACGCTGCGCGGACGCCGGGCGACGAAGGTCCCGCCGATCGAGGGCGCCTGGCGCAGGCCGGGCCGCACGAAGCGCTGCGGGAAATGGCTGGCCACCGCCTCGCCGAATGCGTCCGCGGCGGCGAGCTGCATGAGGTCCTCGTTCTCGAGGACGTAGTCTTCGCTCTCGGCCAGGCGTCGCACGGTGTCTTCGACGACRCTTGCCAGGGCGATCGGTGCGGCCTCGTCGGTGCGCGCTTCATTGGCATCGCCTTCGGCCTCCAGCGCGACCAGGCGCAGGCCGGTATCGACGATCGCGTTCGACAGCGGGCCTGACAGGGTGGGGCCGACCCAGCGCTTGATCAGTTGCCCCAGATAGCCCGCGAGAAAGCGCACGACCTTGGGGCGCCCGACAAGGTTGATGCCCACGCGCAGCGCGCCGAGCAGTGCGGGTACGAACTGCTCCACGGCGGGCGCCAGGTCTTCCTCGTCGTGGGCCGTGCGCAGGCGGTCGATCAGCACGCCCCGGGCTTCGGCCAGGCGTTCGAGTTCACGTCCGTGTGCGTTGTCTTCGCGATCGCGATCGCGGTCCTCGTACGATTCTCCGGCGAATTCGCCCACCGTGTCGCCGGTCATCGCTTCGGCCAGGGCCGCGTCGAAGGATTCGGCCAGTGCCTCGACATCGGTCAGGTTGGCGGGCGAGACCGCGCCGGTGTAGACGGCGCCTTCGTCTTCCGAAGCTTCGGAGGTGATGCGCGCCGCCAGCGCCCGCGCGGCCGGCTGCAGCGGCGCCGGAAGCCTGCCGATCGCGATCGACAGCACGCGCTTGAGCAATGGATTGATCAGCGCGCGCAGCTTCTGAAGAATCGGCCCGAGCACCGCACCGGCGACCTTGCCCACGGTCTTGCCGACGGTCGCCGCGGCGTTGGCGACGAACTTGACCGCCTTCTTCGCCTTGCGCACCAGCGCGCCGATGAATTCTTCTCCGGCCGGCGTCAACTCGCCGGACTGCGGGTCGAGGCGATCGAGCACCTCGTCGAGCTGCTCGCCGGTCAGCGACTCGATGTCCTTGCCGGTGAGTCCGGCTTCGAGCGACTCCAGGTATTGCTGCGCCTCGAACCGGACCGCGGACAGTTGGGAATCGGCGTAGCGCTCACGTTCGGCGCCCGTGTAGGGCGACTCGTCGGTGAAGCGGTCGGCAACGGCTTGTTCGGTCTCTTCGGCGAGGTAGGCGATGGCTTCGTCGAAGCTCTCGTCGCGCAGTTCGGCGAATGCCTGTGCGAGCAGGCGGTCGGATTCGGATTCCGACAGTGTGTTGTTGGCGGTTTCGGCGAATGGCGTCGCGCCTTCGCTGAAAAAGATGGCGCGCTCGGCCGACGCCGTGGTGGCCGCGACTTCGGGCATCGCCTCGGCGAAGGGGTTCTGCTCGGACTGAACGCTCCGTTCGCGTTCGTACACTTCCTGGTCGATCATGTCACGACTCCGGGCCAGTGGCTCATGGCGCAAGTCGACCATATCTGCCGTCCGTAGTCGTACGAGGAAACATCCCGCCGGCATCGCCGACGGGTCGCGATCGCGTGGCCGGGTCGTGGTGGATGCGTAGCGGCCGTTACCGCGCGGCGTTGCCGGGGCGTCGCGCAGGCGTCCTCATTTCGTCCAAGGTGAGCGGGTGCCGCGTTGACGCGACGCATGTACGCGCAGCGCGGACGGTCAGCGTGAGTGCCGCTTGGAGTGGCTGATACCTGCGACCCGTTCTGTCAGCGCGGGATCCGGTTCTACGCCCAGTTCTTCGTCGAGCTTTTGCTTGAGCATGCGGAAGCACTGCATCGCTTGGTAACGATTGCGCTGCGCAAGGTGCGCATCGATCAGCGCCTCCGCAGCGGATTCGCGAAGCGGTTCGGCGGCGACGGCTGCCGCACCGGCCTGTATGGCCAGGCCATAGCGACCAGCCGACACCATCGTGCGACAGGCCGCCTCCAACGCCTGCACACGCAGCATGTGGAACGCATCTTGCTCCGGCAGAACCCATTCCTCGTGCCACCCGGGAAGGATGTCGCTCGATAGGAGCGCGATCTCCTCAAGCGACAGGGGCTCGCCAGCCAGCGCATTCGCCGCGATGCGGTGTGCCTCCTCAAGGTCACATTCCGCATCGAGTACGAGTTCGTCGCCGATCGTCACCACCCAGCCCCGCGGCACATGCCACAACGCACGGCGAAGGTTCGCGCGCCCGACGTCCTCCGGCACATCCGGCCAAACTTGGGCCGAAGCCAACCCGCGTAGAGCGGGTTGCCTGCGAAGCGCCAGATACGCAAGGAGGCGGCGGCCAGGCAAAGAAAGCCGCATCATCGGGTACACGCCGAGGCGACCGACGATCGCGATTCTGCGCCTCACGTTGTCGTTGGGTTGTTCCATTACCTCTCGCCTCGACAAACCCGCTTTGCTTGAACGAATGCGGCAGGTATCTAATCCCTGAACTTCGCACTTGGCAATCCCACGCATGGCCTATGCGAGGCGACCGGGGATGCTATGCCCCGCTGGATGCGCCGACAAAAAAACGGTGCGCGGATCGAACGACGCACGCAAGTCGTCCAGTTCAATTGCCAATGCGGCGATGTGGGCATCAGTCGCTTCGTCGAACATGGGTGTTGATCGACGTCGAACTGCTCGCTCATGACGCCGTACTTCGCGCGCTTCAGTTGAGCCAGTGCGTAGGTGAAGCTGTCGATCTTGACGTCGCGCCAGTTGATCCGCTGAGCACCTCGCTGCTTTCCTGCTGGCCACGTTCGATCAACTTGGCGAGCAGCTCGCGCACTCGACCTCGTTCAGGGCGAGAGAATGACCATCGCCGAGGCGCGACAGTCTACGAACTGGAGAAAGCCGTTCCTTGTCCACGGCCGCGGTGAAGTCCAAAAGCGCATCGAGTTCTTGATTCCGACGCTGTACTTCAACACGGTTCATGTTGTCCTTGGTGGCGCTCGAACAGTCTCTGCTCGAATGCTTCTTCGGCCGATTGCTATAGGAAGCGCGTATGTGTGCACGCGCGACATCAAGGACCCGACCCAGAACATCGTGTGGGTCACGCCGGAAGGGAGTGGGGGCCCGAACTACTCCGGTATGTGATCGGGCCGGAGTGGGTGCTGTGATCCATTCGCCGAGGTTAACCCGGGTCCCGGCGAAGCTCGCTGTCGCGGACCGACAGGAACTTGCTCGGGGGCACGCCCACCAAGCGCGTCATCATCGCGGCGAAGGCACTCGCGCTCGAGTAACCGAGCTCCGTCGCGATGTGAGACATGGGCTTTCGCTGCGCTGCGAGCGTCAGTGCGCGAGCCAGCAGCACCTGCTGCCGCCAACTCGCGAAGCTCGTTCCTATTTCCTTGCGGAACAGCCGCGCAATCGTGCTGACGCTGGCACCCGCCTCGCTTGCCAGTGAACCCAGTGATTGGTCCCGGGCCGGGTCCTCCAGGAACGATTCGCAGAATGCGCGCAACCGCCTGTCAGCCGGCAGCACGATCCCGAGCGGCGAGGTCTTCGACCGGCGCATCTCGCTGAGCGCCAGCACACACATGCTTCGATAGCGCTGGACATCGACGGTGTCGGAATCCTCGGCGCCCATCTGATGCACCAGTTCCAGCAGCAGCGGTCGCACCTCGATGACGCGGCATCTGCTCCAGGCCCGGTCCACGGTGGCGCTGGACATGGACGGCCCCGTGATGCCTCGCGGCTGGTAGACATAGACGGAGTGCAAATCAGCGTCCTCCAGGACCGACGCCGCGTGCTCCACGTTGGCGGGAATCCAGACTGCGCGCCGAGGCGGCAGCACGTACGCCGCCTCGGAGGTCATGACACGCGCGACGCCAGCACTCGAAAAAACCATCTGTGCCCAGTGATGCTGATGCGGAAGCACCTTCGTGTGAGCGCGCAAGAGCCGCGACTTGACGCGCACGGGCTGCTGCCTCGTCGGTGTGAACGGGTGCGGATCGAGCGGAGGAACGCTCTGGTCGGGCGATCGCGTGCGTGCCATGAATTCAACAGAAATTGATTTCTTATCGCAATTCAATCATAACTTCGTTAGCTAGAGTCAAGTTTCGCGTCAAGCGATCGAGAGTCAAAGAATCGGGGAGGGGAGCAAAGTGAGCCTTCGGCACAACACCAGCCGCAGCCGAGCGGTATCAGCGATTGATCGGCACTTTGAGAACGAAGAATTCGAGCTGAAGGGGGAGACCGAGAACTGCAAAGCGCTCGTTGCGCGAAGAGAGCATCTACTCATCGGTATCAGCCCGTTCAACTCGCGGTTCTCGCCTGAGTACGTTGAGTCGCTTGTCGATTGGGCTCATTCGAACTTCGCCCGAATCGACATACTTCTGCCAAGTGAGGATGATGCGGCGCGTCTGCTGCTCGCCAGCGGCGTCGCACCATCGAAAGCGGCCCAGAAAGCACGCAAGGAAATCGGGCGACACCTTCGGTCCGCCCACAGCGCAGTTGTCAAAGCCGGCGCTGATTCATCCACGGTTCGCGTGTTCCAGTTCTCGGATTTTCGCGAGGATGCGAATTACTTGGCCATGCGGGCCCGAGTTCAAGAGGCATTCCACCAAAGCGACGAGTTCAGGAACGCGTGCCTGTTGATGACGCGCCAGGCGGTCGATGGACGTCGAAATGGCGTCGCGGACAACAGCTTCGCACCGGCGCCGACGCACGAGCAAATCAGTCGAGCCGTCCCGTACATATTCGCCGAGATTCCGTTCTACCTCGATACCCCGGCGCTCATCGGCGTCGAGAGTTCGATCTTGGCATACCACCGTCCGTGGTCTATCGGTGCAGGACTCTTTGCCGGAGTCTTCCCGCTTCGTGTCAGTCCCGCGCAGGGGTACGGCGTCCTCACTCGCTCAGAACGATGGAGTCGACAGGTCGTTGCTCGGCCCACGCATTGATATCGCCATTCAACTGATCGAGAGGACCACATGGCCAAGCTTATAGACTTCAACATTGCATCGGTCGAATTTCACAACAATCCGTATCCGCAGTACGCACGGCTTCACAGCGAGGACGCCATCTTTCACGACCAACGGGTCAACGCGTACTTCGTGGGCAAGTACGTCGACGTGCAGTCGATTCTGTCAAATCCAGATTTCACGACGGCGCCGCTGCTCGAGAGAGCGCAACCCGTCATGGGAGACAGGGTATTGGCGCAAATGAGCGGCTCGGAGCACGCGAGCAAGCGAAGGGCCGTGCTTGGCGGTCTGAGCGGACGGTACTTCCGCGAGCGCTACGCTCCCATGATTCGAGGCATTTCTGAGATGCTCCTGCGCCCCTGGATGGCTTCCGGATCGCTCGATCTGGTGAACCAATTCGGCAAGGACTACGGCGTGTTGGTCACACTGAGTGTTCTGGGCTTGCCAACAGATCGTTACAAGGAACTCGCGACTTGGCATGCCGGAATCGCGGACTTCATCACCAGCCTTGAGATCGAAGAGGGGCGGAAAGCCTACGATCTCGCATGCAGCCAACAGTTGATTCAATACCTGACCCCGATCGTCGAGCAACGGCTTCGACGTCCCGGTGATGACCTGATTTCATTGCTGTGTATCGCCGACGGTCAAGGCGAAACGATGTCCGTGTCAGAGATCGTCGCGCTATGTCTCAACATCTTGCTCGCGGCAACCGAGCCCGCTGACAAGACCCTGGCCTTGCTTTTCAAGCACCTGATGGACCACCCGGAGCAGTTGGATCGGGTGCGAAGCAACCGTGATCTTCTGAGCGCTGCGATCGACGAAACCTTGCGGTTCACATCGCCGGTTCAGCTCATTCCAAGACAAGCCGCGGTCGACGTGGAGATTTCTGGAATCAAGATTCCTGCGGATTCGATCGTTTTCTGCATGATCGGTGCGGCGAATCGGGATCCCAAGGCATTTGATGGGCCGGACACATTCAAGGTCGACCGAAAGAAGCCAGAGGGTACAACTTCACTGGGGCGTGTAGCGCGCCATTTGGCCTTCGGAGCCGGGACGCACGTTTGCGTTGGAGCAGCATTCTCCTTGCTGCAGATCGAGATCACAGCCAACCTCCTGCTTGACAATCTGAAGGGGATCAAATACTCGCCTGGCTTCGTCTACAAGGAGGTTGGTCTCTATACGAGAGGGCCAGCTTCGCTGTGCATCGATTTCGACGCCTCCGCTTCGATTGAAGTCGTGGCCCCTTGCACAGCGGCGGCAGCAGCGTGACCGACGCGTCTGCTCAGAAGCCAATGGCGGAACAACCTCGAAGCCAAGGCCTCGACGAGGGCCCAGTTGAAAGGGAGCGCCAGGCTGAATCATCTCTCACCAGAGAGCACCGCCGACTGATTCTCGTCCTGATCGTGGGCGTTTTCCTGCCCTTGCTCGACGCCACTGCAGTGAACATCGCGGTTCTGGAAATGAGCATCGATCTCGCCGCGCCCTTGTCAGTGATTCAGTGGGTATCCATCGCATACACGCTCGCAGCCGCGGCAGTGATTCCACTGTCGGCATGGAGTGCCCATCGCTTCGGCCCCAAGAGAATGTGGATCGCGGGCCTGCTGGCCTTCCTGATCGGCTCCTCCTTGACAACCGTTGCATGGAGCGCCGAGTCGCTCATCGCCTTCCGTGTCGTCCAGGGCATCGGGGCGGGGTTGTTGATGCCGATCATGCAAACCCTGCTCATCAGATCGGTCGGGCAACGCAACGCCAGGGCGGCATTGGCCGCTATGGCGGTGCCTTCGGTCATCGCACCTATTCTTGGGCCCTTGGTGGGTGGACTGGCGCTTTACTATGGTGGCTGGCGCTCCATCTTCGGAATCAACATTCCGCTGTGCCTGCTTGGGATCTATCTCGCGCTGCGGCATCTCAAGTCGGATGAGCGATCTGCTGCGCTGCCATTCGATGGCATTGGGTTCCTGCTCCTGTGCCCCGGCGTCGTGCTGACCGTCTACGGTCTGTCCGCGCTGGGGGATAGCGTCGGCGGGAACTCGATGAGAGGGGCGGCCCTGAGCGCCGTAGGAATTGGTTTGGGTGCGGCGTTCGTGCTCTACGCCAAGAAGTGGGCCGCTCGTCCTTTGATCGATGTCGGCCTCTTCAGCGTATGGTCCTTCCGGTCATCAGCGTTGTTGCTGCTGCTGTCGAGCGTGGCTTTCTACGGAGGCTTGCTGCTTCTGCCTCTCTACTTTCTTCAGAGATGCCGTCTCGGCACCATCGAAACCAGCGCGTTGCTGGCCATGCAGGGCGTCGGCGCGCTGGTCTCCCGCCACTACCTTGAGTCGCTTTCCCGGCGGTTGGGGACGGCCGGATTGGCATTCGCCTCGATCCTGCTGACGATCCTTGGAACGATTTCGTTCATGGGGCCATTCGGCCCCGAGCACTGGCCGGTGCTCGCGGTCTCCACGTTCGTGCGAGGTGCGGGCCTCGGCTTGCTGACGATTCTGGCCTTGTCCACGGCCTATCGCGACGTCGATAGCCCGCGCATCCCGGATGCCAGCGCGTTGACGCGAATACTGACCAACCTGGGCGCATCCTTGGGGGCGGCCAGCGTTTTGGTCGCGCTTCAGTACGGCACAGGTGGAGCACTCCACTCGGAACAGACAGGATTCGTTCTTGCCTTCGGCTATCTGGTGTTGATTTCGCTGGCGTGCGCGCTGCCTGCTGCGAAACTGGGGCGCTAGCGTGGTGCGCTCGAAGTTTTAGAAACTTTGGAGGTGGCCTCCGTGCGGCTTGGGTGTCCACCGGAGCCGCTAGCCGCGGCGACTCGCCCGCGAACATTGGTGCTACGCAGTCAGGCTTGAACTCCAGTGCTGGAAATCGTCGAGCCTTTTCATTGCAAGGCTACTCCGGCTTCACGTTGGCGGTCTCCGCCACCGCTTTCCATATGGCGATGTCTTCACGCATGAGTTTGCGTAGCTCGTCAGGTGGAAGGTAGGCCGGCCGGACACCGAGGCTCAACAGGCGGTCGGCGGTTGCCTTTTCGGCGAGGGTGTCGCGAAGTGCACCGGACAGCTTGTTCACGATAGTTGGCGAGACGCCAGCAGGAGCGAGCAGGGTCCAGCTCAGCTCACTACGAAAGTCAATGCCTTGGTCTGGATAGGTGCCCACTTCCGGCATGCTCGGCGAGCGGCTGCCACAAATTCCCAACGCACGAATCTTTCCGGACTTGACCAGCGGAGATGCGGTACCCATGTCGAGCACACCCACTCGGATGTGCCCGCCGAGCAGGCCGGTCACGAGGTCACCCGAAGATTTGAATGGGATGTGGTCCAGCTTCGCACCCGCCTTTTGGACAAGCACCTCGCCGCAGAGATGACCCGTTGAGCCGTGGCCCCATGTGCCGTACTGCAAGGGCTTGTCCTGCCCCTTGGAGTTCGCGACAAGGTCCTTGAGGTTCTTCGCTGGAAAGTCAATGTTGGAGACGACCACGACACCTGCTGTTCCGATTCTTCCAATTTGGCTGAAGTCGGCAACGGGGTCGTAGGGAAGTTTGGCGTACACCGCAGGCGCGATGATGTGAGAGGTCATGCCTCCCATGGTGATGGTGTACCCGTCGTTTGGTGACCTTGCTGCTTGCGCTGCGCCGATGGTTCCGCCTGCTCCGACGCGGTTCTCGACATAGATTGAGCCGTTCAGCCTCTTTGCCATCGATTCTGCAAGCATACGACCGATGGTGTCGCCACCGCTACCGGCTGACAACGGCAGCAAAAGTTTGATGGGCCTTGTCGGATAGTCGCTGGATTGCGCGCACGCGGCCCCGGCGTATGCCAGGCCCACCCCCAGAGCGAGTGTGTACAGAGCTTTCAAAATGCGTCTCCTTCTGTTTGGCAGGAGCACCATGCGCCTAGCGCAGGTACTTGAACGTGAACCCGTGATTGCACGAGTGAATGCGGCCGGCCGTGGGCGCCGGGAAGTGCATGGTGAGCAGCAGCGTTTCCGTGTCGGCAAAGCGCTCTGTAAGCGTCTGGCGAGTTGCCCGCGCGAGCTCCGGATTCCAATCTCCGGTGTTGATGAGCCCGGGCTCGAGAAAAATGATGGGGTGGTGGAAGATGTCGCCAGTCATGACCCCGTGCTGCCCCCCCTCTTTCACATTCACCGTGACGTGCCCGGGGGTGTGGCCCTGCGAGTCCTCAAGCCAGACTCCCTTTGCCAAGTCGCCTTCTACCAGGTGATTTGAGTCAACGAGGAGCGCTTGGCCAGCCTCAACGACCGGCAAGACGCTGTCGATGAAGGAGCCCTGGTTGACGGGGAGTTCGGGCTTCTTCTCGTGAAGCCGCAGGTAGTGTTCAAACTCCTTCTTCGCGAAGATGTACTTTGCGTTGGGGAAGGTTGGAACCCATCTCCCATTGCTGAGCATCGTGTTCCATCCGACGTGGTCCGTATGAAGATGCGTGCACAGCACCAGGTCGATGTCACCCGGGTTCAGACCCAACCTTGCCAGGTTTCTTAGGTATTCGTCCGACTTGAACTTGTGCTGCCATTTGGCACGTGGCCGGTCCTTGTGATTGCCATTGCACGCATCGACCAGAATGTTCGCGGTTCCAGTACGAATGAGATAGCTGTGGAAGCTTAGGTTGAGCTTGAAGTCGCCCGGGCTTATGAGATGGGGTCCGAGCTCGGCCTGATGTCGCGCGGCCACTCCCGGCTCTATGTTGGGGTAGAGCCATGCCGGGTCTACCCAGAAGTTGTCTATTTCCACGACCCGGTCGACGCGGGTGTTTCCAAACTTGAGTTGCTTCACTTTTAGGGCTCTCGCTACAACGCCATCGCTCGGTCAGCAGCCTTGCGGAGCTGACCTCCTGCGTTTCTCTAAACGTCTTGCTGCTTGACGCCGGCGTCACGGGTGATTTGGGCCCACTGGGCGGACTCTTTCTTGATGACCTGCCTGAATGCGGTGGGACCGACGAACTGTGGAATGGCACCTAGTTCTTCGATGCGCGCCTTCACTGCAGGTGTTGCCATCGCCCTTTGAATCTCGGCAGCGATGGCGTTGACCACGTCGTCCGGCGTACCCGGCGGGGCAACGATGCCCACCCAGAACTCCTTGGTCTCATTGATAACGAGGCCTGCCTCTTCGAAGGTTGGGATGTCTTTCAGTGCGGGCGAGCGGTTCTTCGACATCACGGCCAGCGGCTTGAGTTGGCCTCGCGCCGAGGAAATCAATGGAATCGCGCCCATCATTGCGTCGACCTGCCCGGCCATCAACGCCTGAATGGCTGGCGCACTGCCGGTGTACGGGACGTGCAGCATGTCTTGGACGCCGGACGCTCGCATGAACAGCATCGTTGCCGCATGCCCGGTTGTTCCAACGCCCCACGTGGAGAAAGTCATCTGCTTGTTCTTGGCTAGCGCGATGAACTCCTTCAGGTTCTTGACCTCGAGGTCCTTGCGCACGGCCAGGGCAAACGGAACGAAGGAGATGACCGCCACCGGCACGTGGCCCTCCGGGTGGAAGTTCTTGTTGTTGAAGAAGTGCGGATAGACGGTGTGTGTGTCGCTGCTGGCAGCGAGTAGCGTCTGGCCGTCGCCAGGCGATTTAGAAAGAAGGGCCGAGGCGAGGGTGCCAGAAGCGCCCGGCTTGTTGTCGACGACGATTGGCTGACCAAGGGAGGTTCCCATGGCGTTTGAAACCAAGCGCGCCAAGATGTCCGAGTTACCCCCGGCTTGGCCTGGTACAAGCAACGTAATCGGCCTTTTGGCAGTCCAGTTTGCTTGAGACCAAGCTGAGAAAGCCAGGGTCCCGAGGGCGATGGCTGCGCCTTGTGCGAGGTAATGTCTCCGAGTATTCATGGTGTCGCTCACTTGTTGGCGTGGGTTTGAAGGTTCTTGAAGCCGGCGCCCTTGGGCGTGATGTAGCCAGGAATCGGCAGTCCCTTGCTCTCCAGGTAGCCGAGAATCCCGTCTTCGATGGCCCCTGCGTCGCGAATGTTGAGAGAGGCATCTCTATCGAAGTTGATGTTGGCGCCGTACACCACCATGAAGCCCTCGGCAGCCTCCTTCGCGTCCTCGGGCACCGAGAAGGTGTGGATGGAGCCTGCTGGTTCGTAGAGGTAGCTGCCGGCTGTTTGGCGGTCCTTGGGGTGCTCGACGTAGTTCCACTGACCCTTGGTGGTGAAGAAGTGGACGGTGCCCGTGTGGAAATGCTTGGGCAGCTTCGTGCCAGGGGCAAACTTTCCATACAAAACCCAAATGCCGTTCTCGCGGTCAAGGAACAGCGGAATGATTTCCGAACCGGGCGCAGCGCCCGGTACATAGGTCATGTCATGGATGTTGACCGTGAGCAGCTCTTCCTGCTTCGTGATGGATGTGAGGGTTGTCACTCATGCTCCTGTTGCTTAAGCGCCACCGGTTGCAGAAACGTTTCCGCATGGTAGATACTTGTGGGTGTTAGATTCATTGGGGCTAACCCGACGAGTCGAGTAGGCCGCCACGTTTTGTAGAGTTTTAGGGTTCCAGAAAGGTTGTGATGTCAGCAGTCGGTATCCATGACGTCGCTCGATTGGCAGGCGTGTCTATCAGCACAGCGTCGCGAGCCCTCAATAGGACGGGGCGCGTCAGCAGCGCCACCATCAAGAAGGTCAGCGACGTTGCGGTAAAGCTGGGCTATCAGCCCAACGCCATCGCGCGCACCATGCGGTCGAAGCAGAGTCATGCGGTCGGCATCATCGTCAGCGATATTTCCAATCCCTTCTATGGACGCCTGGTCAAGTCGGTCGAGCGGCGACTTTCTGCACAGGGCTATGCACTGTTCGTGGCCAGTTCGAACAACGACATTGCCACTGAGGTCCAGCTGATTCGTTTTTTCAAGAGCCGCAAGGTCGACGGCATCATCCTCGGCCCGTGCCAAACGGATTCGGTTGCACACGTCATCAATGAGGTCCGAGACATCTCGACGGTGCTCTTCGACCGCGATGGTGGTCAGCAACTGAGCGCAGTCAAGGTCGACCACTATCGCGGCACCACGGAAGCGCTCGAGTACCTGATTGGGCTCGGGCACAAGCACATCGCCTTGATGACTCCCGGCAGCCAAATTCAGCCAATCCGGGACCGGGTGCAGGCCTACCAGGATTGCTTGACTGCAGCTGGACTGGCCTATGACCCAAGCATGATTTGCTTTGCCGATTCGTCGATGAATTTTCCGGCCGACCAAGCGGCTCGCATGCTGGCTCGCGAGGACCGCCCGACTGCATTTCTGTGCCTCGGTACCCGAATCCTCGCCGGCGTGCTCGCCGCCATGAGGTCGGCCAGGTTGAGCATCCCTGGCAGCGTGAGCATCGTCTCCATCGGAGACACGGAGTTCTCCGAGCTGCACAGTCCATCGATAACTGCGCTTGCATGGGACATCCACTCGCTCTCGGATGAGATTTCGACGATGCTGCTGACAAGGATGCACAACGAGGCTCCAGCGGTTCAGTCGGCGGTGGTGGATATGCGGCTCATCGAACGGGAATCGTGTGCGGCGCCCGAGGCTTGAAGAAATGGCTGTCCCGAGAACTAGAGCAACCCGAGGGCGATGAGCTTCAGGTCAGGCGACGAGTAAGGGCGCTCGCAAATAATCTTCGCGGAGCCGGGCCCGAACAGGAACGTTGCCGCCAGTCGCACCCTGAACGACCGACCAGTCGGCGGATAGGTTTTTTCTCGAACCTTGAACTCGCCCAAGTGGGTGCCGAGGAGGAAGAACTCCACGAGAACCGTGTCTCGCTCGTCGTCGGCGGCAATCGAAATTATCTCGTTGGCTTGGTCCGGAAAGGCTTGGCGCGAAGACTGAAAGTAGGCGCGAACCTGCTCCTCGCCGTCGTAGACAGCGCCGTTGCCATACATCTCGTAGCGCGGATGCTCAAACGTGTTGATGACGCCGTCCCAGTCTTGGGTGCACTCGAGCGCCATGTGGTCACGGACCGTTTTCAGGCGTGCTTGTCGAAGTTCGTCTTTCGTCATGGGTATCCTTCAAACCTTGTGGAAACGTTTGCGCAATTTTGCGCCCGACACAACATCTCGAAAGTGGGGTTTACCCTAGATACCCTGCTTTGCCATTTTCACTATGGCCATTGCTCGAGGGATACTGGTGATACGGGTTAACCCGTTGCCCCCGGATGGGCAAGAGAGCTAGCATTGCGGAATCGTTTGCGCAAAGGAATGTCATGAAGCTGAAAGACAAGGTTGCCCTCGTGACTGGGGCCGGAACATTCAAGAAGGAATTCACAGGTGTCGACCAGGTCGGCAACGGCACTGCATGCGCTTTGACCTTCGCCCGCGAGGGCGCGCTGGTTGTCTGCACTGACCGTTCGTTGGAAGCAGCTGAGCTCGCGGCGCAGCTCATCCGAGACGATGGCGGAAATGCAATCGCAATGGCGATGGACGTCACGGACTCCAAGCAGGTCGACGCAGTCGTTGCCGAGGTGGTGTCAACGCATCAGCGGGTCGACGTGCTGCACAACAACGTCGGCATCGAGATTCTGGGCGAGCTCGTCGACGTAAAGGATGACGACTGGGACAAGGTAATGGACATCAACTTGCGCGGTGCAATGGCCACTGCAAGGGCCGTCATGCCAATCATGCGCGCTCAGAGGTCCGGCTCCATCATCAACGTATCGTCAACCGCCAGCCTCAAGTGGAGCCCAATGCAGTTCCTTTCGTACAGCACTTCGAAAGCTGGCCTGAATCACATGACGCGTGTCATCGCCAGGCAGTACGCGCCCGACCAAGTCCGATGCAACTGCATCGTGCCAGGGATGATTCGGACACCGCACGCGGATGCGCTCTACAAGACGGCGGATGAGGCTGCAGCAGGACACAAGTTCCGCGACTCGCGCTGCCCTATGGGCAGGCAGGGTACGCCGTGGGAGATTGCAAAGGCAGCCCTGTTCCTGGCATCTGACGACTCGTCATACATCACCGGCATTCAACTTGTGGTGGACGGAGGCTCAAGCCTCTAGTCAAACGTGCGCCAGGAGCTCAATCCCATTCGCGGATACGGTGCCACTCGATCGGCGCCGTTGCGGACGATCGCGCATTCCCGCCACCCCATGGTTCGCAAGTTGCCGAATCAGTCGGGCTGCCTGTGCGGCTTGAATGCGCGTATCTGTCCCAATCCGAGGGAACCAAGATGATCAGCAAGAACACGATTTGTCTCTGGTACGACGGCACGCCAAGCGCGCGTTCGAAGCCATGATCGGGATGCGAAAGATCGACATCGCTGCGATCGAAGCGGCTCGGGGCGGCTGACGCTCCCGATGCCGGCCCAGGCCGCCTCGCCAAACACGCTCAGCGCGGGGCTTAGACGAGGCTCCGCGCCAGCAGATGGTCCACCAGCCGCCGCTGCGGAAACGTCAACGCCTCCTGCCGGGTGCACAAGTACATGCGCCGCGAGGCCCAGGCGTCCGACAGGTTCAGGAAGCGCAGGCCCATTTCCTTGCGGTAGGTCGCCGCGGCGCCTTCGGGCAGGATGCCGACGCCCATGCCGGCCTCGATCATCCGGCAGACCACCTCGAAGCTCTTGACCCGCACGCGCAGGCGCAGCACCTTGCGCGCCAGCAGCGCGGCGTCCTCGATGGTGCGGGTGATGGCCGAGTCGCTTTCGAGTCCCACGAAATCGAAGTCGAGCAGTTCCGCGAAGGACACCTCGCGGCTGCGGTACGGGTGCTTGCGATGCACGATGGCCACCAGCCGGTCGGTGCGGTAGGGAATGAAGTTGAGCGACGAGTCCGCGGTCTCGCCGGTGATCACGCCGACGTCGGCCTGCCGGTCGCGGATCGCCTGCACGATCCAGACGCTGCGGTGCTCCTCCACGTCGACCCGGATCTCCGGGTAGCTGCGGCGGAAGCTGGCGACGTCGTCGGGCAGGAACTGCCCCATCGCCGACGCATTCGCCTGCAGCCGCACGCGCCCCGTCGCGCCCTGCGCGTAGTCCGACAGATCGGCCCGCATCCGGTCGACGTCGCGCAGGATCAGCCGGGCGTGGACGGCCAGCGACTCTCCCGCGCCGGTCACCGTGACGCCCCTGGAGGTGCGATGAAAGAGCGTGACCCCGAACTCGCTCTCGAGCATGCCGATGCGGCGGCTGGCGGCCGACAGCACGAGGTGGTGCTCCTGCGCGGCCTTCGACAGGCTGCCGCTTTCGACAGCGCTCAGGAAGAGCGCCAGGGAATCCAGATCAGGTCTCATGACGGCCATTGTCGGAAATCAGCCCAACGGCACGCTGGCCTCCTTCAGCACGCGCAGCACGAAGTGCGACTTGCTGTGGCGGATGCCGGGGATCTTGTAGAGCTTCTCGCGCAAGAGGCGCTCGTAGTCACGCGTGTCGCGCACGGCGATGCGGATGTAGTAGTCGTAGTCGCCCGAGACCAGGTAGGCCTCCTGGATCTCGGGAATGGTGGCCAGCACGCGGCCGAATTCGTACAGCGTCTCGTCGGTGTGGCTCTCGAGCGTGAGCTGGACGATCACCGAGTCGTGGTAGCCCAGGCTCGGCGCGTCGAGGTCGACGGTGTAGCGCTTGATCACGCCCTGCGTCTCCAGCTTCTTGATCCGGGTCCAGCAACTCGTCGGCGACAGCCCGACGACGGCGCCGATCTCCTGCAGGGTCTTGCGCGAATCCTCCCGCAGCACGCGGAGGATGGCCAAGTCAATCTTGTCGGATGATTTTTCGTCTCCGACTTCCTTTTGGCGATTGGTTTTTGGGTTCATGTGGAAATGAGCCGGAATAAAGAAGCATATTCTGCCGTCAAAACGGAAGAATATTGGCATGCAAACGCTCGCCACCCCCCCTACGTCGCCCCCTCTGGACCACCCCGCGTCGCCGCCGCGCGTGCGCAACGGCGCGGTCGCGCTGCTCGAGACCCTGATCGAGTGCGGCGTCGACACGATCTTCGGCTACCCGGGCGGCGCGGCGCTGCCGCTCTATGACGCGCTGCACGGCGAGCCGCGCCTGCGCCACATCCTGGTTCGCCACGAGCAGGCGGCCGTCCATGCCGCCGAGGGCTATGCCAGGACCACCGGCCGGGTGGGCGTGGTGCTGGTCACTTCGGGCCCCGGCGTCGGCAACACCATCACCGGCCTGCTGGACGCCATGAGCGATTCGATCCCGGTGTTGTGCATCAGCGGCCAGGTGGCGACCTCCGTGATCGGCACCAACGCCTTCCAGGAAAGCGACGCGCTCGGGATGTCCCGGCCCGTGACCAAGTGGAATCACCAGACGCGCAGCGCCGACGACATCCCGGCCGTGGTCCGGCGCGCCCTCGACATCGCCGCCTCCGGGCGCCCCGGCCCCGTGCTGCTCGACGTGCCGAAGGACATCCAGCTGACGCCGCTGAATGCCGCTCGCGCCGCGCCGGCCGCGATGCGCAAGGGCCGCACGCTGGGGCTGCCGCCGCGCGGGATGCTGCAGCGTGCCGCCGATCTGCTGTCCACGGCGCGCCGGCCGATCCTGTATGGCGGCGGCGGACTGGTCAACGCCGGGCCCGGGGCCTGCGCGGCCTTCACGCGGCTGGTCGAGCGGCTCGATGCCCCGTGCACGCTGACCTTGATGGGCCTGGGCGCCTTCCCGGCGTCCGACCCGCGCTTCCTCGGCATGCTCGGCATGCACGGCGCGCTCGAGGCCAACCTGGCGATGCACGAGGCCGACCTGGTGGTCTGCGTCGGTGCCCGCTTCGACGACCGCGTGACCGGCAAGCTCGACGAGTTCTGCCCGCACGCGCGCAAGATCCATATCGACATCGATCCGAGCAGCATCAACAAGATCGTGCAGGTCGACGTGCCGATGGTCGGCGACTGCGGCGCCGTCCTCGACGTGCTGCTCACGATGCCCGAGCTGGACGGGCTCGCGCCGGAGCGTCTCGCGCCATGGTGGCGGCGCATCGATCACTGGCGCGCGCAGCGCTGCTTCGGCTTCACGCCGCGCGCCGACGTGATCCTGCCGCAGCAATTGATGACGTCGCTGCAACAGGCCATCGAGGGCCGCAACGCGATCGTCTCGACCGACGTCGGCCAGCACCAGATGTGGGCCGCGCAGTACCTGCGCTTCGAGCGGCCGGGCCGCTGGCTGACCTCGGGCGGCGCCGGCACGATGGGCTACGGCCTGCCGGCCGCGATCGGCGCGCAGATCGCGCACCCCGAAGCGCTGGTGGTGTGCGTCAGCGGCGACGCCTCGGTGCTGATGAACATCCAGGAACTGTCGACCGCCGCGCAGCACCGCACGCCGGTCAAGCTGGTGCTGTCGAACAACGGCTACATGGGGATGGTGCGCCAGTGGCAGGAGCTGAACCACGGCAACCGGCTGAGCCACAGCTGGAACGAGGCGCTGCCCGACTTCGTGGCGCTGGCCAGGGCCTTCGGCTGGGGCGCGCGCCGCGTCGCCGATCCGGCCGAGCTGCCCGGCGCGCTGGCCGAATGCCTGGCCCACGACGGGCCCTTCTTTCTCGATGTGCAGGTGGCGGCGCAGGAGAACTGCTTCCCGATGATGCCGTCGGGCCGCGGCCATCACCGCGTGATGCTCGCGAAGGACCGCTGGTACGAAGAAGAGCAGGGGGACCACGCGCCCCACTGAAACCACAGCCCGCGCCAGCTCAAAAAAAAAGCCATGCCTCGCCGCCTACCGGCGGCCGGGGTGTTCCGTGCGCGCACCGCTTACCCGCGGCCGCGCGCACGTCCCGAAAAAAGAGTCCTACCGGATCCAACAAAAATGACGACCCCCGAACTCGCCAGCGTCTCGCTGGACGACAAATACACCGCCACCACCGGCCGCGTCTACCTGAGCGGCATCCAGGCCCTGGTGCGCCTGATGCTGGTGCAGAAATGGCGCGACCAGGCGGCCGGCCTCAACACCGCCGGCTTCGTTTCCGGCTACCGCGGTTCGCCGCTCGGCGGCATCGACGAGGCCTTCTGGAAGGCGCAGTCCCAGCTCGACGGCAACGGCGTGAAGTTCCTGCCGGGCGTCAACGAGGAACTCGCCGCCACCGCCGTGTGGGGCACGCAGCAGGTGCAGCTGACGGGCGAGAGCACCGTCGATGGCGTGTTCGCCATGTGGTACGGCAAGGGCCCGGGCGTCGATCGCTGCGGCGACGTCTTCAAGCACATGAGCCACGCCGGCACCTCGCCGCATGGCGGCGTGCTGCTGGTGGCCGGCGACGACCACGGCGCCTACTCGTCGACGCTGCCCAACCAGAGCGATCACATCTTCGCGGCCTCGATGATCCCGATGCTCTACCCGCAGAGCGTCGAGGAGTACATCGAGCTCGGCCTGCACGGCTTCGCGATGTCGCGCTTCGCGGGCCTGCCGGTGGGCTTCAAGGCGCTGGCCGATACCGTCGAGTCGTCGGGCCCGATCTCCGCCGACCTGATGGCGGTGCACACGCGCCTGCCGCAGGGCTTCGTCTTTCCGCCGGGCGGCGTGCATGCGCGCCTGTCGACCGACACGCTGGGCCTGCAGGCGCGCAAGCAGGAAGCGCTGATGCAGGACTACAAGATCTACGCCGCGATCGCCTATGCGCGCGAGAACCGGCTCAACCGCATCACCATCGACTCGCCGCGCGCGAAGCTCGGCATCGTCGCCTCGGGCAAGTCCTACCGCGACGTGCTCGAAGCGCTGGAGGAGCTGGGCATCGACGCCGACGAGGCCGCGCGCATCGGCGTGCGCGTGTTCAAGGTGGCCATGCCCTGGCCGCTGGAGCCCGACTCGATCCGCGAATTCGCCGACGGGCTGGACGAGATCCTGGTGGTCGAGGAGAAGCGCCAGATCGTCGAATACCAGCTCAAGGAGCACCTCTACAACTGGCGCGAGGACGTGCGCCCGCGCGTCATCGGCAAGTTCGACGAGGCCGGCGAGTGGGCGTCGCCGCGCGGCCGCTGGCTGCTGCCTGCCACGGCCGACTTCTCGGTGGCGCAGATCGCCCGCGTGATCGCCGGGCGCATCGCGCGCTTCCACACCAGCGACATGATCCGCACCCGGCTGGCCATCCTCGACGCCAAGGACGTGGTGCTCGGCAAGTCCGTGGCCACGCCGGCGCGGCCCGCCTGGTACTGCTCGGGCTGCCCGCACAACAGCTCGACCAAGGTGCCCGAAGGCAGCCTGGCGCTGGCCGGCATCGGCTGCCACGTGATGGCGACCGCGATCTACCCCGAGCACAACAAGACCACCACCCACATGGGCGGGGAGGGCGCACCGTGGCTGGGGCAGGCCTGGTTCTCGAAGCGCAAGCACGTGTTCGCGAACCTCGGCGACGGCACCTACTACCACTCGGGATCGATGGCGATCCGCGCGGCGGTGGCCGCCGGCATTCCCATCACCTACAAGATCCTCTACAACGACGCCGTCGCCATGACCGGCGGCCAGCCGGTCGACGGGCCGATCAGCGTGCCGCGCATCGCGCAGCAGGTGGCGGCCGAAGGCGTGCGGCGCATCGCGCTGGTGGCCGAGGACCCGAGCCGCTGGTCCGACCGCTCGAAGCTGCCGGCCGACAGCGAGGGCCTGTCGCTCACCGTCCACCATCGGGACGCGATGGACGACGTGCAGCGCATGCTGCGCGACTACGAAGGCGTGTCGGTCCTGATCTACGACCAGGTGTGCGCGGCCGAGAAGCGGCGGCGCCGCAAGAAGGGCGAGTTTCCGCAGATCGCCGAACGCGTCTTTATCAACGAACTCGTGTGCGAGGGCTGCGGCGACTGCGGCGAGCAGTCCAACTGCACCTCGCTGCTGCCCCAGCCGACCGAGCTCGGCCTCAAGCGCCGCGTCGACCAGAGCGCGTGCAACGCCGACTACTCGTGCGTCAAGGGCTTCTGCCCGAGCTTCGTGAGCGTCGCGGACGTCACGCCGCGCAAGAGCAAGCCGGTGGCGGCGAAGGCCGAAGCGGCAGCGGCGCTTCCTGAACCCGCGGGCGCGTCGCTGGAGAACATCCACAACATCCTGATCACCGGCATCGGCGGCACCGGCGTCATCACCATCGGCGCGCTGATCGGCATGGCGGCGCATCTCGAAGGCAAGGGCGTGAGCGTGCTCGACATGACCGGCATGTCGCAGAAGAACGGCTCGGTGACCTCGCACGTGCGCATCGCACGCGACAACGCGCAGCTCAAGGCGCAGCGCATCCCGACCGGCGAGGCCGACCTGGTGCTGGGCTGCGACATGCTCACCGCGGGCGCGCCCGACGCCATCTCGAAGATGCGTCCCGGCCGCACCTATGCGCTGATCAACACCTTCGAACAGCCGACCGGCCATTTCGCGCAGGATGCCGACTGGGTCTTTCCCGCCGCGCAGGTGCGCGCGTTGATCGAGGAGTCCGTCGAGGGCGGCGGTGCCGACTTCATCGACGCGACCGCGCTGGCCACCCGCCTGATGGGCGACGCCATCGCCTCCAACCTGTTCCTGCTGGGCTTCGCCTTCCAGAAGGGCCGCATTCCGCTGTCGTCGGCGGCGCTGCTGAAGGCGATCGAGATCAACGGCGTGGCCGTCAAGGCCAACCAGGCGGCGTTCGGCTGGGGCCGCAAGGCGGCGCTCGATCCGGCCGCGGTCGCCCGCGAGGCCTCGCCGGCGCAGGTGGTTTCGGTCTCGCGGCCGACGAGCTTGCGCGCGCTGGTTGCGGACCGCGTCGAGTTCCTCACCGCCTACCAGGACGCCGCCTACGCGAAGCGCTATTCGGATCTTGTCGAACGCGTACAGGCCGCCGAGGCCAAGCATGGCGGCAAGGAGGCGCTGGCCCGCGCGGTCGCGTCCAATCTGTTCAAGCTCATGGCCTACAAGGACGAATACGAAGTGGCCCGGCTCTACACCGACGGGCGCTTCCAGGCGCAGCTGGCGCAGGCCTTCGAAGGCAAGGCCAGGCTGCGCTTCCATCTCGCGCCGCCGATCCTGGGCAAGCGCGATGTGCACGGCCACCCGGTCAAGCAGAGCTTCGGTCCGTGGATGCTGCATGGCTTCCGCGTGCTGGCGGCGTTGCGCCGGCTGCGCGGCACGCCGCTGGATATCTTTGGACGGACCGCCGAACGCAGGACTGAGCGACAACTCATCGAAGAGTACCGGACGGCTATCGAGGAGGTGCTGGTCCGGATGGAGCAGGTTGGGCTGGACGCCGTGCTCGACACCGGCGTCGCGCTGGCGCGGCTGCCGGAGCAGATCCGCGGGTATGGGCATGTGAAGGAGGAGAGCCTGGGGCAGGCGCGTGTGCGGTGGTCGAAGCTCGCTCAAGAGCTGCGTGGGGTGCGGAGGCTGAGTGCGGAGCGTGAGGGCGTTCCCGCCTAGCGCGGCCCGAGCCTACCGCGGCCGCTATCGCCACACCGTGCTCAAGGACGGCGTGGCGCTTTCTTTGTGGTGCCTCGAGGCGGTGGGGCCTGCGCGCTTGCGATCTGATTGCGCCAGCCTCAGCATGGCCCATCAATAGCCGCGTGATGGCTCGATGATGTTGTCTGGCAATTCGCCGGCTGAGACGCGGAGGATGTTGGCTGCGATCTGCTTGGCCGAGGATGACGGAATGGCCACCGATGCGAGGTGCGGGGTGATGAGCACATTGGGCAAGCTCCACAGCGCATCTCCGGCCGGCAGGGGTTCGCGCTCGAAGACATCCAGCGTTGCCGCGCCGATGTGGCCGCTTTGGAGCAGCTCCGTCAACGCGGCCTGATCCACCAGGGCGCCCCGGGCGACGTTGATGAACGCAGCGCCGGGCCGCATTTTTTCGAGGCGACCGCGATGGAAGAGCTGGTTCGTCTGCGGCGTGTGCGGCAGCATCAGGACGACGATGTCCGATTGGCCAATGACGGAATCGAGCGTCTCCATGCCGGCTGAACACGCCACGCCATCGATCTGCGCAAGGCTGCGCGACCAACCCAGCGTCCTGAACCCCTGACGCTGAATCTCATGCGCGGCCTTGGCTCCCAGCTGTCCCAATCCCAGCACCGCAACGGTCGTTTCCTCCGGCGAACGCGGGTGGCGATAAGTCCACTGGCCTGAGCGCTGGGCCTGTTCGAAGACCGGAATATCCCGGGCGTGCCGGAGCACCGCGAACAGCACATAGCCGGCCATCATCCTCGACATCTGCGGGTCGGTGATCCGGGTGATGGGAATGTCCCCGGGGAGGTCGTCACGTGTCACCAGCGAATCCACTCCGGCGCCCAGGTTGATGATCAGCCGAAGATTCGTCATCTGCCTGAAGATGCCCTGCGGGGGCTTCCAGACCAGGGCGTAGTCAATCAGTTCCGGCCGCTCGGTCTGGCTCGCGTGAACCACATGAAGTGCCGGAAGCTGCGCCTGAAGCGCCTTTTTCCAAGTCTGGAAATCGTCGAAGTCGCTATAGAAGGCCAGGGTGCCCACAGCCTTTGCTCCAGGAAACGTCATTTCAAAAGCCTATTTGTTCTTTCGCACCAGGCGCGCAATGGCCTCGATGGCGAGTTCGTAGCCGTCCCCCCCGAGTCCGGCAATGACACCATCCGCCACCTTCGATATGTAGGAGTGATGGCGGAAGGGCTCGCGCTTCCAGATGTTGCTCATATGGGCTTCGATGATCTTTCCGGGAAAGGACATCAGGGCATCCAGGATGGGGATGGACGTGTAGGTCAAACCGGCCGCATTGATGACGATGCCGTCCGCCACGCCGCGTGCTTCCTGGATCCAGTCGATCAGCTGTCCTTCATGGTTCGACTGCAGGAAACGCAGGCCGACCTCCAGCGAGGCTGCCTTCTGCTCACAGCGCGACTGCAGGACGGGGAAACTGTCGGTGCCGTAGTTCTTGTTGGCATCCAGGCCATAGAGGTTGGCGTTGGGGCCGTTCAGGAACCAGACCGAGATGGGAGGATTCGAGGTGTCGGTCATCATTTCTCAAGCTTCGTTGGGTTGGGTGGCCAGCATGGCGGGCAGCCTCTGGAAGGCTTCGTTCCAACGGGCGGCGATGCCGCATGGCGCGCGCCAGTCCAGTTCGGGAAACCGGAAGTCCAGGTATCCCAATGCGCAGCCGATGGTGATCTCGCCGATCGTGGGCTTGTCGTGGTGCAACCCGGAGGCGATGCTTTCGATCGAGGCGAGGCAGGCCGTGACCTTGGTCAACAGGGCCTCGCGCCAGGTGGGCCACTGAAATTCGGCGGGACGCGCCGTCAGCTCGTAGCGCGCCAGCAGCGCGGCGTCGAGCAGGCCATCGCCCAGCGCCTGGCGGCTGAGTGCCGTCCATCGATCGGCGCCGGACGCAGGAAATATCGTCTCTGCGCCCGCCTGGCTGGCCAGGTACTCGCAGATCACCCGGCTGTCGTAGAGGGCCTGGCCGTCTTGCAGGATCAGGGTCGGCACTTTGGCGAGCGGGTTGTGAGCCGCGATGCGCGGGTCGCGTCGAACCGGATGAGCGGCGCTGTCCAGGAGTTGGATGTTCTCGACCTGTCCGGTCAGATGCGCACACACCATGACCTTTCGCACGAAAGGCGAGGTCGGAGCAAAGAGGAGTTTCAACATCAGGGCACCAGCACCAGCTTGCCGAACACCTTGCCGCTTTCCAGCATGGCATGGGATGCCGCGGCCTCCGCGACCGGGAAAGTACTGTGGATGCGCGGCGCGATCCGCCGGCTTTTCAATAGCGGCATCACATGGTGGGCCAAGCTCTTGGCCATGCGGGCCTTTTCAGCGTGACTCTGCGGACGCATGGTGGAGGAGTGCAGGCTCAACTGGCGCTGCATCAGCGTCAGCAGTTCGATGGTGACCGCCGAGCCCTGCATGAAGGACAGGCTGACATGCCGCCCGCCGAAAGCCATGGCTTGAAGATTTCGGCGCACATAGTCGCCGCCGACGATGTCGAGCACCACGTCCACACCGCGCCCATCGGTGTAGTCAAGGCAGGCCTGGGTGAAGTCGGTGGTGGGCCAGCAGATCGCCAGATCGGCGCCGAGAGCCTTCAGTTCGGGAAATCGCGCTTCGTCGTTGTCGGTCACGATGACGGTGCAGCCGGCCGCATGGGCCATCTGGATCGCGAGCGTGCCGATGCCGCCAGCGGCGCCGTGGATCAGCACCGTCTCGCCCATCGCCAGACGCCCGAGCTCGAACAGGTTGTGCCAGACAGTGAAGAGCCCTTCTGGCAAAGCAGCTGCCTCGACATCGGACAGATGGGCCGGCACCACGAAGGAATGATCGACCGACGCCGTGCACCAGGGCGCATAGCCCCCGCCGGGCACCAGGCTCATGAGTCGCTGGCCGAGAAGCCCGCTGTCGACACCGGGGCCGCAGGCGACCACCTCGCCACACACCTCCAGGCCGAGCACGTCGGTGACACCGGGCGCGGGCTTGGCGATGCCCTGGCGCTGCATGATGTCGGGCCGGTTGATGCCGGCGGCGAGCACGCGGAGCAGGACTTCGCCGGCGCCGGGCACGGGCATGGGGCGCTCGGCCAGCACCAGCACGCTGGCGTCGCCGGGCTCCCGGGCGACGATGGCTCTCATCGAACGTGGAAGGGGGGGGCTGATGTCGGTCATGGGTCTGCTTTGCTTTACTTTCGGGAACTGAAAACGCTGATGCCCTCATCGAGAAGCGCCAGCCCGGCCACCGAGCCGATGGGCCAGTGCTGCATGGCGCCAAGGCCTGCACTGCGCACCGTGACGACCTGGCGGGCCGTCTTCGGAACATCCACATCCACGAAGGTATTGATGTGGTCACCCTGGAAGACGTGGTGGATCACCGTGCCGCTCAGGACCGAACCGGCATGCAGCCCCTCCAGCAGGATGTGCTCCGGGCGGACGTAGACGTCCAGCCTCTCGCCTTCGTGCGACGCATCCACCAATCGGGCCTGCGGAAGGTTGAGGTAGCCGGAGCCCAGGCGCAGCTGGATCTCGTGGGCGGTCCTGCCGTGGTAGTGCGCCGGCAGGATGTTCACGTCGCCCAGAAAGGACGCCACGAACGGGTCCTGCGGATTCCGGTACAGGTCGGCCGGCGATGCGATCTGGCGGATGACACCGGCCGACATCACGGCGATGCGGTCCGACATGGCCAGCGCCTCGCCCTGGTCGTGGGTGACGAAGACCGTGGTCAGGCCCAGGCGGCGCTGGATCTCGCGGATCTCGACCTGCATCGAGCCGCGCAAGCTCTTGTCCAGGGCCGAGAAGGGCTCGTCGAGCAGCAGCACCTTGGGCTGGATGATCAGTGCTCGCGCCAGCGCCACACGTTGCTGCTGGCCGCCGGAGAGTTCGCGCGGCTTGCGGTGCCCCAGGCCAGTGAGCTTGACCATGGCCATCGCTTCCTTGACGCGCTGGGCCACCTCGTCCTTGGGCACGCCCCGCATCCGCAGGCCATAGCCGATGTTGCGCTCCACGGTCATATGCGGAAAGAGCGCGTAGTTCTGGAAGACGATGCCGATCTGCCGCTTGTGCGGCGGTTCGCTGGTCACCGGCTGGCCCTCGATGAAGATCTCGCCGCTGTCGGCCTCGGCAAAGCCCGCGATCAGGTTGAGCAGCGTCGTCTTGCCGCAGCCCGACGGACCCAGCAGGGTCAGGAATTCGCCACGCTTGATCTTCAGCGAGACCTCGTGCAACACGGTCTGGTCGTGGTACTTCTTGACCACGCCTTCCAGGCTGACGGCTGTGTCGGCCTGCGGATGCGAAAGGCTGGGCTGCGCTGCAGGGTCGGAGTGGACTACTTTCATGCCCGAACGATAAGTCATTGGTCCGCGACCGGGTCTTTGCCGAAATTGATGCGGCCCCTCGGAAAAACGAAAGGCCTCGATGGCCGCGGGGCACAGGCCATTGCGAGAGCCTTTCGAGAGCCTTGCGCGCAGCGCTTTGCTTTTTCCTAAGCCCTGAGTCCGAAAACTGTGATTCTCAAATGCGGCGTGCTTCTTCAGACTCGCCGGCATCGATGACTGGTGTCTCCAGGTTGCCTGGCGACGTGCATCAGTGGCGATTTTCTTTAGGAACCTCAAATGTCAGTGGAAAAAATCAATACCTTGGTGGTCGGCGCTGGTCAGGCGGGCATTGCGATGAGTGAGCACCTTTCGCAGATGGGTGTGCCGCATGTGGTGCTGGAGCGCAGTCGGATCGCGGAACGTTGGCGTTCGGAGCGTTGGGACTCCCTGGTCGCGAATGGCCCCGCCTGGCATGACCGTTTTCCAGGACTGAAGTTCGACGATGTCTCGCCGGAGTCATTTCCGCCGAAAGAGCGCATGGCGCAATATTTCGAAGACTACGCCGCCATGCTGAAGGCGCCCGTGCGTACCGGTGTCGAGGTCAAGCAGGTGGAGCGCCACGTGGGTCGCCCGGGCTTCAAGGTGACGACCTCCGAGGGTGTCATCGAAGCGACCAACGTCGTTTCGGCCACCGGTCCTTTTCAGATTCCGGCCTATCCGAAGATCGTTCCTGAAACCGACAGGATTCAGCAGTTGCATTCCTCGGCGTACAAGAACCCGGGCCAGTTGCGAGAAGGCGCCGTGCTGGTCGTGGGTGCGGGTGCCTCCGGCTCGCAGATTGCCGAGGAACTGCGAAAGGCGGGCAAGACGGTCTATCTCTCGGTGGGCGAGCACTACCGCCCGCCGCGTTCCTATCGTGGCCGCGACTACTGCTGGTGGCTGGGTGCCCTGGGCCTGTGGGATGAGGTCAAGATCAAGCCCAAAAAGCAGCACGTCGCGTTCGCCGTCAGCGGCTACGAGGGTGGCAAGACGGTCGATTTTCGCCGCCTTGCGCACATGGGCGTGACGCTGGTGGGCCTGACCAAGACCTACCAGGACGGCGTCATCGCGTTCGAAGAAGGCCTGGCCATGAATGTCGCAGAAGGCGACCAGGCGTACTTCGATGTGTTGCGCGAAGCGGATGCCTATATCGAGCAGAACGGCTTGCCCTTTGCGCCGGAGCCCGAAGCCTGGGAACTGTTGCCGGATCCGGACTGTCTCAAGGAACCGATCATGAGCCTGGATCTCGAAAAGGCCGGCATCACGACCATTCTCTGGGCGACCGGATTCGCGTTCGACTACAGCTGGCTGAAGGTGAATGCCTTCGATGAAAAGGGCGCGCCTTTTCACAAGCGGGGCATTTCCGCCGAGAGCGGCATCTATTTCCTGGGATTGCCGAACCTGGTCAACCGCGCGTCATCCTTCATCTATGGCGTGTGGCACGACGCGAAATACATCGCCGACCATATCGCAATCCAGGACGGGTACATGTCATACGGCAAACCCTGAGCCTGCATGGCCGAGATCACCTGCATCGAAGACCTGCGCCGCCTGGCGAGGAAACGTGTGCCGCGAATGTTCTACGACTACGTGGATGGCGGCTCGTGGACCGAATATACCTACCGTGCCAATGAAGAGGATTTCCGGAAAATCGAGTTTCGCCAGCGCGTGGCGGTGGACATCACCGATCGCAGCACCGCCAGCACCATGGTGGGCCAGCCGGTCCGCATGCCGGTGGCGATCGCGCCCACCGGCCTGACCGGCATGCAGCATGCCGATGGTGAAATCCTGGCGGCGCGCGCAGCGCAGAAGTTCGGCATACCGTTCACCCTCTCGACCATGAGCATCTGCCCGATCGAGGCGGTGGCCGAGGCGACCGGTCGCCATCCGTTCTGGTTTCAGCTCTATGTGCTGCGCGACCGGACCTTCGTGGAAGGCCTGATCGAGAGGGCCCGGAACGCCAACTGTTCCGCGCTCGTGGTCACCATGGACCTGCAGGTCTTCGGACAGCGGCACAAGGACAAGAAGAACGGCCTGTCCACGCCCCCTCGGCCGACCCTGCGAAACCTCGTGAACCTGGCGAGCAAGCCGCGCTGGTGCTGGAACATGCTGGGCACGCGGCATCGCCATTTCGGCAACATCGTCGGGCACGCGAAGGGCGTGGACAGCATCGGCTCGCTGGTGGAGTGGACCCGGGATCAGTTCGATCCGCGCCTGTCCTGGCAAGACGTCGAATGGATCAAGAGGCGCTGGAAAGGCAAGCTGATCGTCAAGGGCATCCAGGATCCCGAGGATGCGCGGCTGGCGGTGGAAAGCGGAGCCGATGCCATCGTGGTGTCCAACCATGGCGGGCGGCAGCTGGACGGCGCCTCCTCTTCGATCTCGACCTTGCCACGCATCGTGGAGGCCGTCGGACACCGGGTGGAGGTTCATATGGATGGCGGCATCCGCTCGGGGCAGGATGTGTTGAAGGCGATCGCGCTCGGGGCGCGCGGGACCTATATCGGCCGCGCCATGATGTACGGCCTGGGCGCCCTGGGAGAGAAAGGCGTTGCCACTGCCTTGCACCTCATCCAGAACGAACTCGATCTCTCCATGGCCTTCTGCGGCAAGACGGATATCCGCGGGGTCGACCGCGGAATCCTGCGCATGCGCTGAGGCTTACTGGCAGAGGAAGTCGACGAGGCCGGCCAGCATCCGGTCGCAGGCTTCGATCTGCGACAGTTCCACGTATTCGTCGGCCTTGTGCGCCACCTCGATGCTGCCGGGGCCGCAGACCAGCACCGGGGTTTCGCGCCAGCTCTGCTTGAACAAGCCGCCCTCGGTTCCGTAGTCGACCTTGGTGCAGGGCGTGCCGGGGGGCAGCAAGGCGCTGAGCAGGCCGACGGCCGGTGAATCCTCGGGCGTGCTCAGGCTGGGATAGCTGTTGGTCAGCTGGATGTTCGGCAAGGGGGCCTCGGGATGCACCGCATCGGCCGCCACGCGGTCGACCAGGCGTTGGAGCACGCGGGCCAGGATCTCCTCGGGCTGGTCCTGCGAGACATTGCGAATCTCGAAGCTGAGCTCGCATTCGCTGGGCACGATGTTCAGGGCCCGGCCGCCGTGGATCACGCCGACGTGGACCGTGGAGTAGGGCACGCCGTAGCCATGCTCGCGGGGCCCGGTTTCGGACAGTTCGCGCTGCACCTCGCGCACCGATGCGACGAGGTCGCTGGCCATGTGGACGGCGTTGATGAACTGGGGCGCCAAGCCCGAATGGCCCGCCTGGCCGCAGCATAGCGCCCGGTAGGCGGACTTGCCTTTGTGGCCCGTGCCGATACGCATCAGGGTGGGCTCGCCGACGACGCAAAGGTACGGGGCGGGGAGGTTGTTCTCGAGTCGGCGCAGCAGGTGGCGCACGCCGACGCAGCCGATCTCTTCGTCGAAGGACAGGGCCAGTTGCAGGGGCCGCTTCAGCGGTCGCCGGGCCGCAGCCACCATGGCGGTGATTGCGCAGGCGACGAAGCCCTTCATGTCGGCCGAGCCGCGTCCGTAGATGCGGCCGTCCTTGTGCGTGGCTTCGAAGGGCGGCGAGGTCCAGGGCTGGCCGTCCACGGGCACCACGTCGGTGTGGCCAGAGAGCAGGACACCTGGGATGCCTTGCGGACCCACCGTGGCGAACAGGTTGGTCCTGCTGCCGTCTTGCGGATCCGGTGCGAGGGTGGATTCGATGCCGGCCTCCGTCAGGACCTCCTGCACCTTGTGGATGAGCCCGATGTTCGGCTTCAGGGAAACCGAGGGGAAGGCAATCAGGGTTTCCAGCAGCGAGATGCTGGACATGTTTGCAGAACTTGCTTGATCCATGGCAATGCGTTGGGCGCTTCAGGGCGCCGTGACGTGGGGGTCGAAGAAACTCGCAGCGCTCATGCCGGGGATGTACTGGTCGGAGATGTAGGCGCGGCAGCGCTCCATGAAGACGCGGGTCAATCGCGACTGCTTCATCGGCTTGTACGTTGCCAGGCCAAGCTGCATCGGGCGATGGGTGCCGGCCAGACGCACACGCACCATGCGTTTGCCGTCGAGCGCCTGGTTCGATTTGGGCCGCACGTTGAACAGCGCATACCCGATGCCGTTGGCCACCATGGACCGCACCACTTCCTCGGACCGCGAGCGCGCCACGATGTTCGCCGTGACGCCGGCCGTGGCAAAAAGCGAGGTGAAATACTCCCGGCTCATTGGCAGATCCAGCAGCACGTAGGGCTGGGCTGCCAGCTCCTCGAACGTGACGGCCTTCTCCTGCGCCAACGGATGCAGTTCGCTCACCAGCACATACGGCGGCAGCGTCGCCAGGGTTTCGAACTCGATGTCGTCGCCCAGGTGCAGGTCGTAGGTGATCGCCAGGTCGATCTCGAGCGCACGGAGCTTGTTCATCAAGACCACCTGGTCACCTTCGACCATCTCCACTCCGACCTTCTCGAACGCTCGGGAGAATCCGAAGATGACCTCCGGCGCGATCATGGCGGTGAGCGACTGGAAGCTACCCACCCGCAAGGCACCCTGCATGACATCGCTCGAATCCGAGGCGATTTCATACAGGCGGGAGGACTGGTCCAGCACATCTTCGCACTGTCGCAGCACCAGGGTGCCGATGGCGGTCAGCCCCAGTCCCTTGGAAGGATGGCGGACGAACAACTGCACGTTCAGTTCGGACTCGAGATGCGCAATGGCCGCGGAGATCGAGGGCGAGGAGATATGGATCTGTGCCGACGCAGCGGCGATGCTGCCGTATTTCGCGGTGGCGACGAAATACTCCATCTGACGCAAGGAAACGCGATTGAGCATGTCGAGGAAGAGAAGAAGCCGTGGATCGGCGCGGGGCGCAAACGGCCCAGTGTACCGGCGGCCCTTCAGAGGTCTCCAGGCACCCCGAAGCTGGGGGCGGCGCGCGGATCGAGCGCCCGCGTGATGTAGGCCTGCAGCTGCGGTTCGTAGACCTTCCAGGTGCCGTAGAGGGCCTGCACCGGGTCGAGCTCCACCCAGTCCAGCCGCAGATCCACGATGGGCCAATTCTGGTCCGCGTAGACCAGCAGGCCAGCCGAATGCACAGGGCCTTCCTCGCCACCGGCCGCCTGGCCGGCGAGCATGGCCTGCATCAGGCGTTCGGCCAGCGGGCCTTCGGCGCTCTCGAATGCCGAGAGCATCGCCTGGGGCACCTCGCGTGTGAGCAGCATGTTGCCGGCGCAGGCCGCATGGGTGCCGACCACGCTGGCCAGAGTGCCGAGCGCCTTGGCCCCGGTGAAAACCACCGGCGGGTTCGACGCATCGATGGCCATCACCTGGCGGTAGTCGATGAAGGGGCGCTTTTGCAGCTCGGCCAGCGCCTGCGCCGGCGTCAGTCCGCTGGCGAGCAGGTCCAGGGCGAGCGGGCCCAGATCCGGATCGGTGATGTTCTGGCTGGCGGCGGCGCCCACGTGCGTGCGGCCGCGGATGCAGCGCGCGGCGACCGCGGGGGAGGACGAGGCCACGGCGGCACCGAACTGCCCGGTGGCGGGGCAGCGCGCGATGATGGAGAACGTCATGGGGGCTCAGTCGGGGATCATGGCGGTGGCATCGATTTCCACCAGCCATTCCGGACGGGCCAGGGCAGACACCACGATGCCTGTCGATACCGGGAAAACCCCCTTCAGCCAGCGGCCCACGACGAGATATACGGCCTCGCGGTAACGCGGATCGACGATGTAGATCGTGATCTTGCAGATGTCCTGGAGTTCGCCGCCGGCCTCCTTGAGCAGCATCGCGATGTTCGCCATGGCCTGCTCCGCCTGACCGCTGACATCGCCGATGCAGACGCTCTCGGACGTTTCAAGGTTCTGTCCGATCTGCCCGCGCAGGAAGACGGTGCTGCCTCGGGCGACGACGGCCTGGCACAGGTCGTTGTCGAGCTTCTGTTCCGGGTACGTGACCTTGGTATTGAAAGGGCGAATGCGGGTGTGTTTCATGTTGCTGACGGCGGATGACGGGAATGTCGGCGATGCCGGGAATGGCAATGGTCATCGGCGCCGGCCATCGGTGCCATTTGTTTTTTCCGGGCGACCGTTTAGGAATTTCCGAGCCTTGGCCGCCGACGCCCGCCCATCGGGAAAGTTGAGGCACCTCTAAGTAAAAGGCGACTTGGCCGCAGGTCGCGAGTTCCACATCATCCGGTCGCTGAAGTGAGTGGACAGGGTGCGTGCCTAATGCTTGCATCTCCAGGCGACTCACCGACGGATGGCAGCTCCGACCAACGTTCAACTTTTCAATTTGAGGGTTTTCAATGATTCGCAAGCTTTTGACACTGTGCATGCTTTCCGCCACGCTGGCCGCCACACCGGCCTATTCGCAGGACAACGCCCTGGTGGTGAGCACATGGGGCGGCAGTTTTCGCGACCTCATCGACGAGAACATCGGCAAGGAGTTCACCAAACAAACCGGCGTGCCGGTGAAGTACGTGACCGGCGGCACCATCGACCGCTTGAACAAGGCCAAGCTCGCCTCCAAGCCCGAAAGCGACGTCACGTTCACGACCTCGCATGTCGGCTGGCTCTACGTCAACAGCGATCTGTTCGAGCAGCTCGACAACAGCAAGATCCCGAACGCCAGCCGCCTGGTCGACCACGCCAAGATCAGCCCGTACCACATCGGCAGCTGGGCTTATGTGTATTCCATCGGCTATCGCGCCGACCTGCTGCCGCCCAGCGTCAAATTCGAAAGCTGGAATGACCTGTGGAATCCGGCCCTGAAAGGCAAGATCAGCGCCCCCGACTTCGACCCGAGCCATTTGATTGCGGTTTCTGCCATGCTGTCGGGCGGGGATACCAAGTCCTGGGAAAAGGGTCAGGACAAACTCAAGGCGCTCAAGCCCAACTTCAAGGCCTTCTATACCAACGACGCCAATGCGCAGCAACTGATCGCCACCGGGGAAACGCCCGTAGAGGTCATTCTCTCGATGAACGCATACCACATGGCCAGCCAGGGCGTGCCGATCAAGGTGGTCATGCCCAAGGAAGGCGCGGTGCTTGGCGTTGACACCATGGCCATCATGAAGGGCAGTACCAAGACTGACCTGGCCCACAAGTTCCTGAACATTGCGCTGTCGCCCGAAGTGCAGTCAAAGATCGTGGCTTCGAAGAAGGCCAGCCCGGTCGTCGACAACGCAACGGTTTCGGCCGAAGACGCCAAGCTGCCAGGCGTGTTCACCACCAAGGCACAGTGGGACAGCCAGACCATCGTGATCGACAACAAGCTGCGCGCCGAGAAGACTGCAGAGTGGCGCAAGTGGTTCACCGAAAACATCATGAACTGACCCCGTTGGGGGTTCATCAAGGGGGAGGGTTCTTGCGCCGTTGGGCCGCAGGAATCCTCCCTGGCCGATCAAGTCACTGGAACAAGGTTTAGGAATGCGCTCCGATCTACGGGCCTGGCTGGTATCCCCAGCCGTGATAGTTGCGATGGGCATCACCGTGTCCCTGGCCGCGGTGTTCCAGTTCAGCCTTCGGGCGTTTGTCCCTGGCTCACTGGATGTCGGCGGGCTGACCTTCGCCAACTTCACGGGCATGGGCAAGTCGATCTATCTCGATGCCTTTGCCAATACCTTGCTGCTGAGCGTGGAGACGACGGTCTTCTCGCTGCTCGCCGCCTATCCCCTGGCCTACGCCCTCGTTCGTGTGAAGAACCGGGCTCTCAAATCCTTCATCCTGATCGTTTCGATCACGCCGCTGTTTCTGGGTGAAATCGTCCGGACCTACTCGTGGATCGCCGTCCTGGGCAGCAATGGCTTCATCAACGGCACCTTGCGAAAGCTCGGCCTGATCGAATGGCCATTCGAACTCATGTTCACCCACTTGGGCGTGCTCGTCGCGCTGGTGCACGTGACGATTCCCGTGGTGGTCCTGATGCTCGCTACGGCGATCTCGCACATCAACCGCGACTACGAAAAGGCCGCGCAAAGCCTGGGCGCGGGCCCCGTCAAGACGTTCGTCACGGTCACGCTGCCTCTTTCAATGCCGGGCATTCTGGCCAGCATCACGACCGCCTTTGCCTGGACTTTCAGTGCTTTTGCGACGCCTCAGATGATCGGCGGAGGCCGCGTTCCCACGGTCTCGACCCTGGTCTACCAACTCGGCTTTTCCTCCATGAATTTTCCGCTGGCAGCCAGCCTGAGTGTGATGGGGCTGCTGATGACGACCGCGGCGCTCTTTGCCTTGGGACTCTTGACGAAGCGCCTGAAGGCCTTTGGAGGACACTGAAATGAAGATCCGAAGTTCCCTGCCCCTGCCGCTGCGTGTGGCCGGGCCGCTGCTGATCGCCATCCTGCTTGCATTCGTCTTGTTGCCGGTGGTAGTGGTGACGATCGCCGCATTCAACGAAAAGGCGATCCTTGCTTTTCCGCCTGAGTCGTATTCGCTCAAGTGGTTTGCGCGGGTGTTCAGCTATCCGGATTTCCAGGAAGGATTTCGCTCAAGCATGGTCGTCACCGGATGGTCTTCTTTCCTGGCTTTGGTGATCGGGACCTGTCTTTCCATCGCCGTGAAGCGGTTGGAATTCAGTGGCAAGCAGCTCCTCCTCGCAATCCTGCATTCGCCGCTGGTGGTGCCGCATTTCACGTTGGGGCTGGGCCTGCTCATCCTGGTGTCGCAGACCTCGGTGCAACGTGGATACGGCATCGTCATCCTGTGCCACGTCATGCTGGTGCTGCCCTTTGTGCTCCGGAGCGTCTATGTCTCCATGGAGAACCTGGACGAACGGCTTGAACAGGCGGCGGCCAGTCTGGGCGCGTCGCCGGTGAAGGTGCTCTTCACCGTCACGGTTCCGCTTCTGGCTCCGGGACTCTTCGGTGGATGGCTGTTCGCCGCCATCATGTCATTCAGCGAATTCACCGCATCGCTTTTCGTGACGACACAGGACACGCAGACGCTGCCGGTGGCCATGTACAACTACGTTCGGGAGTTTGCCGACCCGACCCTGGCGGCGCTCTCCGCTGTCTACATCGCGGTGACGGCAGCTCTGCTTGCGTTTGCCAACTATTTTCTGGGCTTGGGGAAGATCCTCAACATCGAGGACAGCCAATAGTGCGGTGCGCGTGAAGTCATGGAACTTATCTGCCCGGCATGCTCGAATCGACCAGCGCGTCGTGGCTGAACCTGGTCGAGCGCTTCTTCCGCAACGTCGACGACAAGCGCATCCGGCGCGCTCGACGGCGAGTTGTTGAACAGGTAGAGCGAGGGAATGCGCGGGTGCGCGACGATGGCCAAATTCTTCAACTGCTCGCGCCCACCGGCCGTGGCCAATGAGGCATTGCAATGCCATGGCATCGGGTTCATCGAAGAGAACCCGATGGTCCGCATCTACCGGGAGGCACCGCTCAACAGCGTTTGGGAAGGTGCGGCCAACATAATGTGCATGGATGTGCATGGATGTGCGCCGCGCCATGCGCAAGGACACCAGTTGCTGGGAAGCTTTGTTGGCAGACATGCAAAGCGTACGGGGGCAGAGCAAGGTGTACGACGCCTTTGTGCAGCGCTTGCCGGCGCTGGTGGAAGGCATGTTAGAAGACGAGTTCCTGGCACGGCCAGCCAGCGAAGCACTGTCTCGGGCGATACAGGGGGCCGAACTGTTGCGCCACTCCACGCCGGAGGTCATTGACGTTTTCATGGCGACCCGCCTGGGCGGCTCCGCTGGCAGCTGGGGCGCGATGTTCGGAACGATGGGAGCGGCCGTCAGCAAGGCACAAGCAGACACGATCGTTGATCGAGCGCAAGTGATGCGTTGACCGAATTGAAGGCTGAATCGCCCGTGTTTCAAGGAAGCTCCATCTCTCGAGAAGACGGGCGGCGTTGGAGCCTGCGGCTGAATCGGAAGCCAGCCTCGCGCCAAGCCACCGAAGCGGCACTACGCAGGAACCGCATCGAGGCTGGCGTGGCTGCATCTGCCGGCCGGCGCGTGGGCCGGCTGGGTGGTGTCGGCAGGCTGGATCTGCCCGCTGACGCCGATCGAGAACGCGTTGCGCCGCAGCGCCGGCGAAGCCGGTTCCCGCCTCAGCGGCGCACGGTGCCCATCAGCGCCAGCAGCGACAGCCCGACGACGCCGCTGCCGAATGTCATCGCGGTGCGCACGATGTCGCCCTGGTGCGCGACGTCATAGCCGGCCAGCATCGCCGGCAGCCCCATCGCCAGGTAGGCGATCACGAACAGCACGGACAGCACGCCGGCCCGCTCCTGCGGCGCGATCAGCGCGACCACGCTGCGCAGCGCGCCCTGGAAGCCGGTCCCGAAGCCCAGCCCGGCGATCGCGCTGCCGACCAGGAACAGCAGCACCGAGTGGAACGAGATCGCCGTCATGACGATCGCCATCCCGGCGATCAGCGCCAGCGAGCCGAGCCGCATCAGCGCCCTCGGCGAAGCCTCGCGGATCAGGAACACCGCCAGCGCACCGCTGCCGGCCAGCACGAACAGCGCCAGCCCGCCGAGCAGCACCGAGGTGGTGCCCGAGAAGCTGCGGATCAGCGTCGGGCCCAGCGAGGCGTAGAAGCCGGCCATGGCCCAGACCGCGACCAGCGCCGGCGCCGCCAGCAGCAGCGGGCCCCGCACCGCGGGCGGCACGGCCAGCCGCGGCTTCAGCGAGGCCAGCGCACCGGGCCGCGCGGGCGCGCTCTCTTCCATGAAGAAGACCGCGACGCCCTGCAGCACGAAGACGACGCCGAGCAGGGCATAGACCAGATGCATCGGGGCCGGCAGGTACTGGATCATGAGCCCGGCCACCAGGCCGCCGGCGGCGGTCCCCATCATCGGTGCCACCGAGTTCGCGATCGCGCCCCGGCCCTTGTCGATGTCGAGCAGGCCGGCGCCGGCCGCCGCGATGGCGGCACCGGCGGACAGGCCCTGGACCACCCGCGCCAGCAACAGGTCCGGCAGGCCGTGGGCGGTCGCGAACACCCACATGCTCAGCGCCTGGGCCGCGGCGGCGCCGATCAGGATCGGCCGGCGCCCCACGTGGTCCGACAGCCGGCCGGCGACCAGCAGCGCGGACAGCACCGCGAGCGCATAGATGCCGAAGGCCAGCGTGAGCATCGTGGCCGAGAAGCCCCACTGCTTCTGGTAGATGGCATAGAAGGGCGTCGGCGCGCTCGATCCGGCCAGGAAACCCAGCGTCATCGAGGCCTGCAGCAGGAAGGCGGCGTTCGACGACAGGCGGCGCCGGGCCTGCGGCGGTGCGGCGAGAGCGGTCGGGCAAAGGGATGACATGGCGGGCTCCGAAAAACCATACAGACCGATCTGTCTGGCTCTTGCAGTGTACAGACCGGTCTGGTAATGTCAAGCCCATGGAAACGAAACAATCAGTGGCTCCGGAACGCCGCTCGGCGCGCGAGCGCCTGCTGGCGGCGGCAGACGAGCTCTTCTACGAAGGCAGCATCCACACGGTCGGCATCGAGCGCGTGATCGAGCGCGCGGGCGTCGCCAAGGCCTCGCTCTACGACTGCTTCGGCAGCAAGGAGGCGCTGATTCGCGCCTACCTGCAGGCGCGGCAGGAGGCCCGCGAGGCGCGCATCGGCGCCAGGATCGCGGCCGGTGCGACGCCGCGCGATCGCCTGCTCGCCGTCTTCGACGCGATGGAGGACGTGATGGCCGCGCCCGGGTTCCGGGGCTGCGCCTTCAATCGGGCGGCGGCCGAGTCGAAGCCGGGCACACCGGTCAAGGCCGCCTGCGACGACGCCCGTGGATGGATGAAAGCGCTGTTCACCGGCTTGGCCCGGGATGCCGGCGCCGCCGATCCCGACCACCTGGCGACCCAACTGGTGCTGCTTTACGACGGCGCATCGGTTTCCGGCCAGTTGGGGGCGGGCAGCAGCGCCGCGGTCGCGGCGCGCGAGATGGCGGCGCTGATGCTGGATGCGGCGACGTCGAGCGGCCGCGCCAAGCCGAAGCCCAGAGCCGCGGCGCAGCCCGGCGCGCCTTGCTGACGATCGTCATCTCGCGATCGTTGGCGGTCAGCTCGAATCATCGCGCGGGCGCGGTGTCGAGGCCTGCGGCTGGATCAGAAGCCAGCCTCGCGCCAAGCCACCGAAGCCGCGTTGCGCAGGAAGCGCATCGCCGGCACCTCCCACTGCCCGGCGATCGCGACGCGGCCGCGCCACGCCGGGTTGGCGGCAGGCAGGGCCTGGTCGGCGTCCAGCACCACTCGGTAGACCGCGTGTTCCGGGTACAGCGTGTCTCGCGCGGGCGCGCAGGTCCAACTCCGCGGAAGACAGGCGCAGCAGTGGCTGGCCCGGCGGCACCGCCTGTCCGTTGGCGACGAGCAGTGCGTCCAGCACGGCATGCGCCGGGGCGTAGAGGGCCCCAGCCGGTTGTGCGGCTGCAACAGGCCGGAGGTGCGGACGTGGTCCGGCCACGGCACGAAAAAAATGAACACCAGCAGCGCCGCCAGCAAGGCGCTGCGGCGGGCGCGGCGCCTTGCTGGCGGCGCCTTTGCGGCGCACGGAGCCTCCTCGCCCAGCGAGCGGCTGCACGGGCAACGCTTCCAAACCAGACGCGAGGCCAAGGATGAGGCCCTGGCGTGGCTGCTCTGGTACAACCGTGCTCGACTTCACTCACGCTGGCCTGCGTCAGCCCGATGCAGTTCGAGCAGGACCGGCTTGCCACTCAACCGAAACAAGCCGAGTCATGGGCTCAGTGATCGGCTACGGATTCCAGGGGGAACAGTCACACCTCTCTGGTTTTGCAGTCCGTGCTCCTCACCAGCGTTCAAGAGGAAAGTCTAATGCGTGGTGCCTCGATGCAATAGAAACGCGACCATCCAATTAGGGAATTTACGCAGGAAATGTCAAAAAAAACAGTCGGTCAAATAAGTAGACTGCCGCAGATTCTGGATAAATCAGCTGAGCTTTTCGCGACGAACGGCTATCGCGGAACGTCAATCCGGGACATCATGAATGCGTTGGGGATGCCATCCGGCTCCCTTTATTACCATTTCTCCTCCAAAGAAGATTTATTGGCTGCGGTCTATAAAGTGGGGGTGCAACACGTCATCGATTCAGTTGAACGCGCAATAACTGGGGAGCAGGACCCCTGGATTCGCCTGGAAAAAGCCTGCACCGCCCATCTTCAGGCCATCCTTGAAGACAACAGCTATGCCCAGGTCATTTCCAAGATCATGCCCGAAGACGTCCCTGGCGACACGGAGAGACTCACCGAGTTGCGAGACGAGTATGAAATGATCTTTGTCCGGGTGATCCGAGATCTGGAGCTCCCCCCAGAAATCAACAGAAAATCACTGAGATTGCTGCTGCTCGGGGGCCTCAATTGGTCTCGCATCTGGTACAGATCGGAACGGGATTTGCCCGCAGCCATTGCGACAGAATTTGTGGAAATAATCAAAAGAGGCCTCTCGACTTGAGTCGAGAATTTGCATCTTGATGACTGTGTAGAGCCAAGAGGCTGCTTCTCGCCGGTCTGAGGCGAGGCATGTCCACCACGAGAAGAAGTCAGTGCTCGAGTACCTGCGCACACCGGCGGTCGAGCCGCCCAGTTGGCGAGGTGCAGAAGGTCGTTCATAGCCGGGATCCGGCTCTTGGGCGGCCGATGGTCGAGGGCAGCGTGGGGCCGATGCCCCTTGCATGGTGGATGAAGGGCCCGGCTCGCACGGTGCTCGCCACTCCCGGATAAAGGCAGTCAACCGCGTGCAGCCGCCTCGTACCCCGCATCGGCGGGCTGCCGGCGCGAAGCCCTCGCGTCTAACCCACAACCTCCTTGCGAGGAAGGCGTCGAACCCCTCACTCAGCGAGCAGCGAGTCCATGCGGCTGGCGCTTCAACCTAGGGATTTTACCTAACAAGCGTTTGGTACTGCGTCTGCTATTCTGCCAGCACGTCGACATTCGAGAGAAGTCTGATGGCGCATGAAAATATGCAGAAACGCCTTTTTTTGATGAAAAATGGAGATCTGGATGAGCAAATATTTTTCAAGAATAATTGCAAGCATGTCATTGCCATTGGTCATTTGCGGCGCAGCAAATGCTCAAATTTCAGACAAGGTCATCAAGATCGGCTTTATCACCGACATGTCCAGCGCCTACGCCGACATCGACGGAAAAGKCGGGGTCGAGGCCATTAAATTGGCAATCGCAGATGCTGCACCGACCTTGAAAGGGGTGAAGGTGGAGTTGCTGACTGCAGACCATCAGCACAAGGCGGACATCGCGTCGTCGAAGGCTCGAGAATGGTTCGATCGCGAAGGGCTTGATGTACTGATTGGCGGAACGAATTCCGCGACGACTTTGGCAATGGCTCAAGTCGCGTTGGAAAAAAAGAAACCGTTCATCGCGGTGGGTGGCGGGACAACCCGACTGACCAACGAGGAATGCTCGCCGTACACAATTCACTACGCATACGACACTGCGGCGGTCGCGAGAACAACTGCAAATGCGGTCGTAGCCCTTGGTGGAAAAACTTGGTACTTCCTGGCGGCCGACTATGCCTATGGCGCATCTCTGCAAAAGGAGACAAGTGACGTCGTAGTGGCGCATGGCGGCACAGTATTAGGGAGTGTCAAGCATCCACTCTCTGCACCTGATTTCTCTTCTTTTCTATTGCAGGCACAAACATCAAAAGCGCAAGTTCTTGCCTTCGCCAACGCGGGATCCGATCTCATTTCGTCAATCAAGGGCGCCAAAGATTTTGGACTAACCAAAACAATGATGCTGGCCGCACCATTGATGTTCGAGACCGACGTCAATGCTCTTGGATTGGCCACAACTCAAGGCATGTATACCAGTTCCGCTTGGTATTGGGACACCAATGAAGCCACACGGGCGTGGGCGAAGCGCTTCTTTGCGGTCGTCAAACGCCAGCCTACGTTTCTGCATGCTGCTGACTATTCGGCAACTCGATTCTACCTCGAATCTGTTTCAGCAGCTGGCACGGACGATGGCGACAAGGTGATGGAAAAAATGAAGTCGACTCGCGTGAACGATATGTTTGCCGAAGATGCTTACATCCGTCCTGATGGGCGACTCAACAAGGATATGTTCTTGCTTCAGGTCAAGAGGCCGGATGAATCGAAATATCCATGGGATGTTTTCAAAATCGTGAAAAAACTCCCGGGAGAAGAAGTGCTCATCAGGAAATCAGAATCAAAATGCCAGTACTGGAAATAGCCAAATGCGGGCATGCATATGATTCAAATAAATCATCATTCGACAATTGGCCAGATTTTCAGAGAAGCCGTGAAAATCCATGGCTCGAATTTGTTTTTGATGGCTCCGAGGAATGAAAATCGGACATACCACTCAGAAGGTTATTCGATTACCTACCTGGAAGCAGAAAGAGAAATTGATCGATTGATTGCCTCTTATTCTCGCGCAGGTTATGGATCTGGGCACCGTGTCGGGCTTGATCTGGAGAATCGCCCAGAACATCTTCTCCACAAGATCGCTCTTAATTCTCTTGGGATTTGCTGCATCCCGTTGAATTCCGAATATCGCGAAAACGAGCTTCAATATGTCGTCGAACATTCGAAGCCAGATCTTGTCGTCGCAGCCTCCAGTCGAATTCATTTCGTCAAGTCAGCCATATCAGGGCCCATGCCGGTTTGCCTGGCTGACGAAGTTGGTTTTGCGTTGCCAAACCCGGTAAAAACTGCAAGTCAAAGCCCGATTTCCTCTGATATGCCAGCGAGCATCTTATACACGTCGGGAACCACGGGGCGCCCAAAAGGTTGCGTACTGACGCACAATTACGAACTCGAATCGGGCGCATGGTATTTGACGCGAGGTGGAGTCTCGACGTTTCAAGAAGGCAAGGATCGTTTGTATAACCCATTGCCGCTATACCATGTCAATGCATCCGTCTTCTCGTTTTTCTGCATTCTGCTTTCCGGGAATTGTCAAATTCAGGGCGATCGATTTCATCCCAATCGATGGTGGAAGGAGGTGAATGAGTGCGAGGCGACGGTCATTCACTATCTGGGGGTCATCGTTCCGATGCTGCTCAACCAAGCATCATCCAATTTTGACAATGCACACAAAGTGCGTTTCKGAATCGGTGCAGGCGTGGAGGCAACTTTGCATCAAAAATTCGAGGACCGTTTCGGATTTCCTCTTGTCGAAGTCTGGGGGATGACCGAAGTCGTTGGCGGCATTTTTGACAATGCCCCTCCGCGATCGGTAGGCACGCGAGCTTTCGGAAGAATCCCGTCATCCGGGTTGGAAGCGCGAATCGTCGATGCGAACGATTCGCCTGTCCCATCGGGCACTACTGGAGAGCTGACGGTGCGCTACTCGGAGGCGACACCTCGCCGGCGATTTTTCAGTGAGTATCTTGATGATCCCGTGGCGACGGAACACGCTTGGCGTGGTGGCTGGTTCCACACGGGCGATCTGGTTCGGCAAACCTCGGACGGAATATTTCATTTTGTCGACAGAAGCAAAAACATCATCAGGCGATCTGGAGAAAATATCGCCGCAACGGAGATAGAGGAGGTGCTGCAAAGCCATCCTCTTGTTCGCCAGGCGACCGTCATTGCCGTCAAGGATGAGATTCGTGAAGAAGAGGTTTATGCATGCGTCGTAACGAATTCCGTGGCCGGCAGCGAAAAGATTGCCAAAGATCTGTTCAATTTTTGCGTCGAAAAATTGAGCTATTTCAAGGCGCCAGGCTATATCTGGTTCACAAACGAAATCCCGAAAAGCGGAACGCAAAAGATTCAGAAGTATTTGATTTTCAAGAGCGAGTGCGACCCTAGGGAAGTCAAAGGTGTCTTCGATTTTAGAGACCTAAAAACTCGCAAGTCAAATACCCGGAAGGCGGCCGGGATTTAATTCTTAAAAACAGAATTCGAGCAAATTTATATATATGGCCTTCTCTAATAT